>CAYRIF010000001.1:0-40526 GCA_964424205.1 uncultured Roseivirgaceae bacterium
TTGCACGTCAAACCGTAGAACTACAATTAATTACTTGATAATCAACATATTAGCGCTTTTCAGCAGACCCTAAATAGCCTAAACTAATTATCACGTTCATCACCAAGATCCCATAGCGATGGAGGTGGCGGTGGAACATCAAAGCCATTTTCCTTCATATACTCCCGCATATCTTTGACATAGGCGTTTATTTTTTTAATTAATTCATTCGCATTTGAAATGTCCGTAATCATTTCTGTCATCACCTGATTATTATCCTTGTCCAATGCCAACAATTTAATATTCTCTTTCTCTAACGCCAACAATTCGGCGTTTTTTTGTTCTAACGCCATCGTACTTTCTATACCTGCCAACTCATTATTCATAATTTCTTGCTTGGCAACTGAAAGCCGGGTTTTAACCTCATAAATCATCTCCTCATGCTGTTGCTTCAATCTTCTTTTTTTATACTTTAGTTGAGCAAATCGCCAAAATACAGCGCCTAAAAATAGGCTGAACAAAATGCCAATGCCCCACCTTATATTTGTCGTCCGCCTTTCTAAGGCTGCTATTTTTTCTGCTGTTTTTATTTTATTCATCACCATCTGCAGGGCATAATTATCCAGTTGCCGCTTGACCGCCTCGTAGAGTTCCGTGGAGATTTTTAGCTGCGCACCCATGTGCATGTTGATTTTAATAATTTCATTTCTTTTTAATAAATCAATATTCTCTTTTTGAGATATAAACAACAACGCCTCATTGTAGTACGGATTAAACACCGTGGCATCCATCTTGTCGAGGGTGTTCATGAGCCCAAGTAATTTACTTTTATACGCCGATTTACGCTTCGTAGCAATCTCTGTGAGTAATATCTGTGGCTTGATGGTTTTGTTCCACCCATCGAGCGTTGCCGATATAGCCAGTGATTGCTCGGCATATGATTTTGCTTGATCTAGTTCATTTAGTGATAAATGTACAATTCCTAGGTTCAACAACACCATTGCTTTTGTCTTATTTGCCCCCTTGTCACCCGCCTTGCAAAATGCAAGGCTTTTGTGGTAGGCATCAATTGCTTTTTGTAAACTACCTTCTTTCCTAAATAGTACACCCAACCAGTTATAAGTTCTTCTATTGGTCTTATTGGTGTTGGATAGCTTTAAAGCCTTGTTTAAATAAATCTCAGCATTTTCAAAATCGTTCAGATTAACATAGCTCCTTCCAAGCAAATAGTATGATTCTGCTATCCTATTCTTATTCTGTGACGCCATATATAGCGGCAATGCCTGTAAGTAAAATTTAACAGCCTCCTGGTGTATATTAATATCTGCAAACAGCATCCCAATATTCCTATAGGTACTTGCGAGGTAGGCTTCGTTTCCAAGTGCTTTGTATATGCTCAATACTTTAAAATATGCTTCTAAACTGTTGTGATAGTGTTTCTTTTCAAGGTTAAGATACCCAATTGAAAAGAGGGCATTTGCCTCTTGCATCGTATTACCATTCTTATTTGCTACCCCCTGCAACGCTTTAGCATAGTCCAAAGCTATTTCTGGATTAATTTTATAATTAATTTTAACCGCTTGCCATAAACTATCCGTCACCGCATCGTGAGATTTAGACATACAGCGATGCGCTGCTCCGAAAATTAATAAAGCGACAAATAAGGCAGTTAATATCCAATTCTTTTCTCTCATAATGGTATAGCTATCAGTTTCTAACATGGCCGGAAGAAATCACTAGCGCTAATGTAAGTAAAATACAATTAAAAAAAAAGAAGACAAGTGCCTTTATTGTCTTCTTTTAAATAGATCATAGCGCATCATTTATTGTGTAATGGGTCCATTATCTTGCTCACCACTATCCCCATCTTCTTCCACAGCCACTACATGATTGATGGCAAAACTGTCTTCCATTTCGGCAACAGGATCGGTACAAGCGTTAAAAACATAAGACATTCCCAACAAAGCGATTACTAACATTAACTTTTTCATAATACTATAAATTTTAGATTAAACGTTACCTGCCCACCACGGGCAGATTTGCTGTAAATTAACCGACTTGTTTAATTAAACGAGATTTATGGGATGATTTTCTTTTAATCACCACGACCCAGTGCTTTAATTATTAACATTTAAACACTTTTGCGATTTTATAGATGATTCGATTTTGTCAAAAATTTTAATCATAATTTAACTTATCACCACTCTAAACCTCAATTATGATTAATATTTTTGCGCATTTTTCACAATTTCTTTTCTGTGGAATAATGATGTTATTAGAATAGTACTATTCTTTGATCTATTTATTTTTGATAATATATTTTCATTTTTCTGTATTATTACGTTTTTTTGGTTATCTTTATGTGCAGATAATTGATTGAAATTAAACGTGATACACACACTTCTACTACATCTTCTAACCACTTTTTTATGTCCACACCTAATCTAAAATTTAACAATATCATCACCGATGCCGAGGAACACGTCGAATTCATGGATTTTTTTCTAGACAATTTTCAGCGATTGGCACTTTTGGTCAGGGTTGATGTTTTCTTAAAAGAAACAGGGATGAGTTCCCCTACTTACTACCGCAGGATAAGAAATAAAAACTTGTGGACTTTTGGTGAGATTAAAACTGCTACCCAATACTTTAAAAAAGCAGGACTCATTAAATAAAAACGTTATCCCCCCAATCAACTATCCTTCTCCGTGGTCTGTTTCCTCACAGAACACTCTTTAATCCCTCTCTTATCTATTACTACTAGGATAAAAGAACCCAACGAGGCGAAAGCAACAAAGTGGGGAGTTGCCTGTTTTTTAGAAAGGATAATAAATATTCCATTTTGTAAATGCCATAGTAAAAAAATAGGATCACGCCCTTTCAGGGTACTTTGACAGCAATGCTTTTTGTTAAAAACATTGATTGCATCCCCCCTTAAGTTAGCGACTATGGTGGAGACTCAGACCTTGGAGATGCGTTTTCAGCAGCCGTGTAAAAGCCTCGTCAATCCACTAACGGCTATGTTTAGATGCGTTTTCCCTTATTCAACAACTCCCTTTTCTTTAAACTCGCCGATTTATTCTTATATTTTATCGAATATTTATAGTAATAATATATATTTATGATAATATTTACACAATATTATGATTTGTAATAATAATTTCAACGTTGCTATTTATTTCAATGACCTTACAAGATTTATATTTTGATGTTACACTCCAAGAAACAACCAGTTTATTTAAAAAACCTTTTGCCTCGCACATCAGCCATTGTATAGTAAGGAAAGACACCCAGAAAGTTTTGCATACTTGCACCGCTTCCTTCAACTTAATAAAAAACCAAGAACTGATTGAACCGGTACATCAGGGGCTTATAAAGCGCTATGGTTTATCTGGTTTTGTAACAGAAATTATCAGTTATGATAACACCAAGTTTTTTGTGAGATTTCTAATCAATGACAGGGCTGCCAGCATACAAACAGGAGACGAACTGTTACCATGTATTGAAATCGGCAATAGCTATAACGGAAAATTAAGAAGTTTTGTCCAAATGGGATTTTATCGCATTCAAAGTCGTAGTAGTTTAAAAGCATATGCTTTTAACCTTTCGAACAATACCAAACGTAGAGAAACCCCACAGGTAAATAGCACATTTTTGGAAAAGGGTTTTAAAGAATATGATAAAAAAATCAGCCATTTTAAAAAGCTAAATCAACGACAGTTTACGGAGAAAGAGTACCTCAGTTTCATGGGAGACATCAGGGCAATAGGCATATTTCCGAATACACTTATTAATCTTGTCTTAGAGTCTTTTGAAAAAGAAGCAAGCCGTTATCACTTCAAAAAATCGCCCTGGTTACTTTATTGTACTTTCAACAAGGTGCTTTTTGCCGCTGATTTTAAAATGCACCTTGATGAGCGCATAAAAAGAGATTTAAAAATATCAAAACTCATAGAAGCGTTTGCATAAACCAACCCCTTGCAGCATGGATGAAAATGAATTATTAAACTTTTGGAGAAAAGTCCTTGTCATTCTAATTATACTAATTGGAATAATAACCTGGGGATCCGTTTTCTATGCTATTTTTTTTTGATAGATTTCGGAGATAAATTGCTCATTACTTCTTTTCCATCCAAGCTACATACCCACCTTTGAGGTTATAAACTTCTTTAAATCCCAAATCCTTCATTTTCTGCATAGCGTCAATGCTTCTTTTACCACCAGCGGTGCAGTAAACATAGACAGGGGTTTCTTTGTCTAATGCTTGAACTTTATGCGCGAAATCACCTGCCATCCAGTCAATGTTACTGGCTCCGTCAATTTTTCCTGCTGCAAACTCTACTGGAGTTCGAACATCAAGCAACATGCCTCCTTCAGCAATTAACGACTTGTACACCTCCACTTCTACTGCGGTAAAAGCTTCAGCGGTAGTTTTATCATTATTGCTCTCTTTTGTATGGGTACACGAAATAATCAATAGAAATATTAGCGCCAGAATTAGTGTATGTAGGTTTTTCATAGTGGGATATATAGTAGTACGAATATAATACCATTTTAAAATTAAAATGGTATGACTGAAATTATAGAGGCTCCAAATATAAATAGAATCAATTAAATAAAAAAGGGAAGTCACCCCTCCTTTTTCCGTAGTATCTGTCCTCTCCATGGTCTGTGTCTTCACCATGGAAAATAAAAAAATTCATCATTTGAAAGTAGGAAAAATAAACAAATAATATAATTATTTTAAGATATTGCCATGCCTGCAAAAAAAAGCAATAAAACTAAAAAAGCAAAATATTTTTTCCTTTTCATACTTACAAACGCTAATAACCCAAAATATGATAAAAATAATTGACACAATTTGACAATCAGCCGCTAGCAGCAAAAACAAAGAGACCACAAAAATAGGATAAAGCCATCGCTACAATAGCCAACAGAGGGCAGGGGTAAATGGAGATAAATTAAAAAAACAAAAAAATAAGAAAGATGGAAAGGTAAAAAACACACTTTACTTAAAGAGAGGGCATTAAATTGCAGCGAACGCCTATCTAAGTGGGTAGGCAAATATTTAATCTAAATATATAATAGTATGAAAAAGTTAGTATTAATGATCGCATTGTTTGGAATGTCTTTTGCTTTTAACGCCTGTACTGATCCGGTAGATGAAATTCAGGCGGGATTTGAGCAGGAAAAGGTAACAAGTCCTGACCAAGATGGTGGTGATGCGCCAGCAGCAGAAGGTTGGCTAGGTGAAGACTAAAAAATAAAAAGGCAACATTTTAAGTTGTTGCCTTTTATTTTAATTGGATTATACCTATATTAGCAGCGGAAACTAAGCAAAAAAAAAGAAATGAAACAACATGGCTATATAGGCGTACTCCTATTCATCATCTTGGGGTGTGTTATTCCCCACCAAGCTGCGGCAACACCCTACAAATACATCGCAACAGATAGTTTGCTAGCACAAATAAAAAAGCATTATAAATCTTCGCCTGATTTGGCATTAGACTATGCCGCTGCCCTTCAAAAAGAAGCCGAAAATAATAAAAACAAAGCGCTGGAGGCAAAAGCCCTTTGGTCCATAGCACTAATTAACTATGAACAAGGAAATCTGAATGCCAGTGTAGAGGCATACTTCAAAGTCATTCCACTGTATAAAAACTTAGAAAAGAAGAAGTATGTGGCTGACAGTTATTATAACATTGGAAAAATACTCACCGATACAAAAAATGACTTGATGGCGGAGGAGTTTTATAAAAAAGCATTAAGCCTCTATACGGTATTGAATAATGGCAAATGGTTGGCAAACACCAACTTGCAATTGGGTAAAACTTATGTCAATCTAAAGCAACCCGAGAAAGCAACCAAGCATTTAAACATGGCGCTCAGGCTAGCGAGCGCGCATAATCAAAAAATTATCCACAAAATATATAATTGGAAAGGGGTATTAGCAATAGACAAGGGCAACTATGAAGAAGCCATTGCGCTATTTAATACAAGCCTAGCTCATAGTGAACAGGCAAATGACCTGTCTGAAAAAGCGGCGACGCTCTTAAACATTGCCATCGTTCATTCCAAAAAAGGGAATGTTGCTGCGGCGAGCAAATATGCCAAACAGGCACTGGCACTGAGCGCAGAGATAAACGATGTGGACAAGCAAATCAAGCCACAAATTTTGCTTGCCGAAATCGCCGCAGTACAAAGGGGCGAGAATAGCAAGGAGGTAACAAACCTGATGGCAGCCGTTCGAACATATGAGAACAACCATTACAATGCGTATTTGCAAGAAGCCTTGTATTATGTTTCAGAAAAGCCGCAACAGGATATTATGGGCATGGAAGATTTAAAAGAAATGATGAGAATTCAGGCAAAGCAAAGCAAGGTATCATCTGCCCTTTACGAAAAAACCAAAAAATTACTAAATCAGCATTCCATACAACTATCCATCGAGAAAGTGCAACACGAACAAAAAGTAGCAGCATTAAAAGAAAAGAATGATGTGCTAAAATGGGGCAGTGCTATAGGGCTTATGCTTTTGTTGTTTGTACTTATTGGCTATGCACAATATGTAAAGCATAAAAAGCAGCTGCAGCAAGCAGCACTGAACTTAGCTGAAACACAGCTAAAGGAGACTGAAAACAGGATTGAAAGTGTCCTTCATGAAAATAGAAAAATAAAGCTTTCCAAAGAATCCATCTATAACGAATTAAATGAGCATGTGGCTAAAAATGTTATGTTGGCAGAAAGAAGCAAAACTTTAACGGCGCAAATAGAAAACTATGGGGACGAGTATGAGAAATTAAACAATCGTCTTACCTCAAGCAAAAATATGATGCATGAGATGAGTGCGTATGTATGGAATATGATTAAGGAGGTGAGCAGGCAGGGTTTTAAAATACCGCCACCACCGCCATGGGATATGGGAGGCGAAAGGGACAACTGAAACTTATACCATTTTAACATCAAAATGCTGCCAATCATCCGTTTCTTTTTTGAAAGTGTGCTGCACCAAGTGTAATCAACAGTGGGTAGTCAAAACCGATACCGCACCTGAAACTTCACATCAGTTTTAGTATTCCCGTGGATTTCTTCTAGCCCACTGCCAATGCTTTCCGTATTTCTATAGCGGGTACGGGCATAGCGCAGCCAAAAGTCCAAGTCACTGCTTGCCTTATAGCGTAGCATTATATAATTTCTGATGCCTTGTCCGGAGTAAAATGGGATAGAAAATGCATAAAGCACATCTCGCTCATACGTATATTGCCTGTTATTGAAATCATCGGTATCGAATAATGCAATGCGCGTGCTTACTCTGAATTTATGATAATGTAGGTTAAGGTCTTGCAGGATCATAAAGCCTGTTGTCGTTTTTTCATCAAGTACATAATTGCTCCACTGTATTCTTGTTTTTAAGGTTAGCATTTTGTGTGCGGCTACATTTAAGTTAATGAGATAGCGCCGTTTTTTCCACTGAACAACTGTGTTGATTGGGTCGTTATTCGTGTTAGAATTAATGCCTTTTGATTCTTCCTTGAACTGAAAATAGCATGATGTTTTCTTGCTAAAAAAGTAGTTGGCACGTAACAGATATTCGTACCCTATTGATGGTTTATCAACCCTAAATTTCAACCAAGGAAACTTGAACGTGTCAAAATATGCTGTTGCTATAAATTTTCTATTGGGTATAAATTTTAAACCCCAATAGAGTCCTTTTTCATTGATATTTCTCGTGTTTTCAGCCAACCCATTTCCATAGAATGTATGAAAGTTGCGCCCGTAGTTTCTGTAAAGCAATGAGGTTTGTAGTTTGCTTGACAGACTTACAATCACACCTGCTACTGTTCCATTTCCCTCACTTTTAGAAAAGGCTGTTTCTCCGAAAAAATTAAAATTTTGATATGAATAGTTAAAATACAGCCCATAATTATAGTTTTCACGCCCCTTAAATTCAAATTGATTATAACTCGTAGGATTTTTAGAAAGTTCTTTGTTATAAAGTGTATAAAGTCCATTGATACCCAGTGATAGATATCCATCCTCACTTTTGTACTTTATTTTAGTACCCATTACCTGCTCATTCAACATTCCTTTACCTTCAATTTCCGTATCAGTTCTATGCAGCCCTGATATTCTTATGGTGCTTACTTTTAAAGGATCATCTTTATTGACGGAGGCATCCAAATTACGGTTGGAGTAAAACGAAGTAATCTCAAATTGATGCATAGCATAGGTAGCTGCGATCCCTCTAAAAAACTCATTTTCCAAGACTGAGGTGTGTGGTATAATGCCAATATCACTCCGCCGAATCGTCGTAATCGTTTCAGCGTTTTTTCCAAGTGAAAATCCACCGCTTAATAGTAACCCTTGTCCCGATTGAATATTAAAATCACCAATAGTAATGTTTTTGAACTTTCCCTTATCATACATGGTGAAATGAAAGGCGGTGAAATCTGCCCCATAATTATTGCTAGTAGGATTCCAAAGAATTCGCTCACCTGCATCTTTTTCCATTGTAAGTCCAAGGCTAAAATCTTTAGAATGATTCACCCTGAACTTAGCGAGGAGTTTATAGGGTGTCCCTTCATACCTTGACGGCTCATCGTCAATGGTTCTAAATCCTTTCTTCTCTTCTAGCGTACGTTGGTACCGCAGCAGCAAATAGTTATTCTTCTCATGAGTGATTCTATACAATAACGATTGGGCATGTTGCGACGTGAATTTATTAACCGTTACAAAAGGCAAAATTCTATAAATTGTTTCTGAATCAAACGTTGGTATGGCTTGCAATTCATAGATGGAAAGCAATTTTCCATGATTCGTTTTATACTTAAAAAAAGCATCAACTTGACTATCCGATAACAAAAATAACGACTCCAATTCTTCCTTATTAGCTTCGTTCAATGCTATTGGATTAGCGTAGTACTCAAAAAGAATTTCATACAACGCTTCATAGTTAGTATTATCATCAATGATGGGAAACAAGTTTTCCATCAATCCTTCGAAAGCTACTTCATCCCTGCTGGTTTCTTGTGCAAAACCAGTGCTATAAGACGCAAGCCAAAGAAAAAAAATTAATTGCTTCATTTCTTTTCTGACAAGGTATACAAAACACTGATATGATGCGAAAAACCGAGTATGGGATGATTGCCAAACGCATAGTCCACCGCCAATTTTCCCGAGTCGTAACCTAACCCGAAAGAATTCTTGAATGGGTTAGTTTGTATTCCTGCTCGTACAAAGAATTTTTGTTTTAGCCTATACGATAATCCAATTTTGGTATGACTATCAAAACCTAGTTCCTTTTGCACTTCGACATTGAGCAACAACACATCAATAGGTCTGTATGATATTCCAGCTTTAAAAATGGTAGGAATATCGCTATCAGCTTGGCTTAGTATTTTGGACTGCGTGATATTATAAATATGTGCACCAACCCATAATTGAGGAATGATTTCGGTAATCCCTCCCACCTCCAAGGTGAACGTTCCTTTGCTTCCATAACCCTCAATGGTGTAGTTAAGGTAATTTACTTTTATGCCCAAACTCGTATTTCCAAATTTATTCCCATAAGCCAAGCCTATATTATTTTGACTAAAAATATTGCTACCAAAATGGGTGATACTTACACCAACAATGCCAAAATCGAAAGGAATGACTCCCCCAGCTGATATGGTGCTCAATTCCTTAAGTCCAAACCTATTTTTATAGGAAACTAGTATTGCGGTATTATCTACGCTTGCCAATCCGCCTACGTTATTATAAAGCGACCAGGCATCATCATTGGTGACCGCCGCATTACCCATTCCCTCAGCCTTTGCACCGCTGGTGTTCAGTAAATTTTGTGCCCCCACACGAGAAAAGAGGAGTATGAAAAGAAGAACAACAATATGTTTATAGCTGATTTTCATTGACTTACAATTTAGGAAACCTTTCTATGATTTCTATATATTTAGGAACGAGAATGCCAAATTATTATTTTTTCATCTTAAAATACAACATTATCATTGAATAATTCAAAATATATTACCACTTATAATAAAAATGGCTTAGCTTTGAGTCGATGTAGTAAGAGCTGCTACAGCGACTTTTATCTCAGGTATATTTTAGCCCGAATTGGTTGGAATTTATGTGAGATTTTGAATCTTAAAGTAAACTAAGGTTTTTACCAACATGAAAAAAACAATACAGATAGTGCTTGCAATAATTCTAACTTTAGGATTAACTAACAATGCACTGGCACAAGCAGCAGAAAATAAAATATTTGCAAAAGCCAAAAAAGGTGCTTCCGCTTTTAAATTTAATAAAGAGGTAAGGTATGCAACTGTTGGACTAAGTTTCAACAGCTTTAATTACTTCGGAGATTTAGCGCCTAGACCTGGAAAAGTAAGTACAGATCTTTCATTTACAAAAATAGGGGTAGGACTTGTTGGCAATTATAGAGTTGGTTCTAGAATATTTTTGAGGGGAGCGTTTACTTTTGGCAGTTTAGAGGGAGATGACTTTGAATCTGCAGATCCTCAGCAAGAAGAATCCTCCGACCGCTATGCCCGAAACCTACAGTTCAAAAACAGAATTTATGAATTATCCGCAGTGGCATCGGTAGATTTATTCAGAAACAGAGGCTTCTTTGTTCGAAGGGCACCATTCACCCCATACATTTTTGGCGGACTTGCCATTTTTCACCATAATCCAAAAGCTAAAGTACCTACACTTGACTTTGAAGGTAATCCATTACCGAATGCGGGGAAATGGGTGGCATTGCAACCATTGGGTACTGAAGGGCAAAATAGCAAGAACTCAACCATAAAACCTTATCGAAAAATTCAAATATCCGTTCCCTTTGGTTTTGGGGTTCGTGCCAAATTAAATAATAATTTCGATTTGGCTTTTGAGGTTGGCTATAGATTGTTATTCTTTGACTACTTGGATGATGTAAGTACAAAAATGCCGAACTACGGAGATTTAGACAGTAACTTAGCACGGACACTTTCAGGAAGAGCCGCCGAGCAGACTGCTGTCGTATCGGGAGATAATCGGGACCCTGGGATTTTGGCAACTTTAGACCAAAGTACAGTGTCCTATACCGGTAGTGATGGCAAGACATATACAGTAGTATCAGATAATAATGTTGGCGCACAACGGGGAGATAAAAATGACAATGATCAATATATCGTTACAAGCCTTCACCTTACTTATGTCCTTGGAAGTTCCTTTAGAAGACCTAAAGTGCGGTAACCACATCGTATTGGTATTATTTCAAATCTGATTTGAAATTGATAAAAAAACCAGTGTCTCCATTATTATTGAGTGAGTACTCAATACGTAATACAAAATCATAGTAAGTGACAATATCAAGCCCAAGTCCAGTACCATACAGAAGCCTATTGCTAAGATTATTCTGTTGTTCTGAGATAGTATTATTACTAACATACCCCCAGTCAAAATAGGTTTTCAGATAAACAGCAATAGGAATGGTATTAAATTGCTTGGCTTTCAAAAAGGGTATTTTCCCCTCTGCTTTAAACAATTGTTTTTTGAAAGTAGTTTTATGCAAGACGAAATTTTGTCCATCTACTACATAAAGTTCATAGCCACGAATAGAATTGGGTTTATAACCAATAGCTTTAGCATTTTTATAGGAAGAATTATTGAGTGCATTAAATTCTCCCCCTATCCGTGTCGACAAATAATAGTTTTTACTTAAATCAAAAAATTTAAAATAATTAACATCAATCTGTAGTTGATTAATATCATTAGAAATCCCTAAACCCAACTTGTTAATAGAAAAATCAAGCAAATAGCCACGTAATGGGTAAGAAACCTCATTTCTATGGTCCTTTTTTAAGTGATATTTTAGTCTAAAATAAAATTGACTTGCTGTGCCATTTTGGAAGTAATTAGGATTCAGGATAGCAACAGAATCGTGCACATTATACTTTTGATATGCTAGGGTAAACGAGTTTGTAGTATAAAAGGAAGGTCTATTTATAAATGTGAAGTATGCATAACTCGCATCTCCTGTCGTATTACCAAAATTTGTGAATTTTTGCTTATTCTCTAGCGTTTCATAGCCTATTTGATTGTTTTGAGTATAGCCTACACCTATAGAGAGTCCATTTTTCTGGGTCTTATTGAAGTATGGAATTTGATATCGTATTTGAAAATCTTTGATAAATCCGAACTGCGCCTGTAGTTTTAATTTTTCGTTTCGACCTCTAATATTATATTGATAGAACTTAATGCCATAACTTGTTCTATTAAAATCATGGTCTAAATTTTGCCACCAATCGTTAAAATTTCGTGCATGAATCTTAAAAATAGGAAAGGGGAAGATGTACCATCGTTCTGATACCTTTATCAATACACGCACCTTATTTTCAGGAAGTTTGTGATGTTCGATATCAACAGATAGAAATAATCTTGTTCTTGTCAACTTTTCTTTATCCTCTTTAAATAGCGCTAACAAATCGTCTTCCAGAAAAATGTCTCCTATTTCAAAACTCAACTCCCTCATGACCACGCTTTCCTTGGTGCGTTTATTTCCAATTATTTGGATATCACCAATCATAACATAATCAGTTGACAATGCCAGCGTGTCATACTTAAGTGAATCTATCTTTGTGCTTTGCCCATATACATTTTGTATAAGCATGGATATCAGAAGCAAAGCTGCCAATACATAGTTATTACTGCGATATAAAAATTTCTGAAAGCGCACAATCAAATCAAATCACCAATGATTTGACTAAAACAATTTTACATAAGTAACAAATCTACGTGATATTTTTGGCAAGCAGTACGAATAACTACGCCTTTTTATCAAGATGTACTGTATCGTTAATATTTACTGATACCAGTGATGGTTTAAGAAATGCTTTTATGATTCTTCCAAGCCCTAAACAATAAAAACAATCCAATCAACACTACAGGAATACTCAAAATTTGCCCCATATTGAGTGACATGCCATCTTCAAAAGCTTCTTGATTTTCTTTTAAAAACTCATCGAAAAATCGTAGTGTGAATAATACCGTGAGGAGCAAACCAACAATCAAACCTTCCGGCGTATTTTCTTTAAACCTATTCCATACCAAAAGCAATAAAATAAAAATCAACAAAGAATATGCCGCCTCATACAGTTGTGCTGGGTGTCTCGCGATACCGAACGTTTTTACAACTGCAACAAACTTACCATTCTGTTTTGTTAACTCATAGGCAATAGGTTTGGATTTATCCTCAAAAATATGAGGGGTTTTAAAGGAAGCTGCATAGACTAAATTTTGTTTAAACTGTGATTCAATAAAATTTTTGGCTTGGATTTCTTGTGTCATCATATCCGAAAACTGTACCGTAAAATTAACAGGTACATACCTATCAGGTGCCTCCCTATTTGTTCCCTTCGAAGCATCAATGTCTTCTATCTCGTTGTAGCGTAGCATTTGTTCATCAAATGCTCGTGCAAACACAACGCCATTTTCATTGTTTGTTGGGATTCCAATGATTTCAGAGTTTATAAAATTACCAACCCGAATCATACAACCTATGATACCTACAGATAGTGCAATCCTGTCTGCCACCCACAAATAAGACTGATCAGATTTTGTTCGCACGTATAGATAGATGGCAATAAATATTCCAATGCCCCCACCATGACTTGCCAATCCTCCTTCCCATATTTTCAAAATACTCAATGGATGTGATAAATACTCCATCGGATTATAAAATAGTATATGCCCTAACCTTGCTCCTATAAGTGTTCCTGCTACTATATAAACTGTCAACGTATCAACATCAGTTACCTTCTTACCTTCTTTTTTGAAAACATAGGTGACAACTATTTGACAGAATATCAAACCCAGCGCCCAGCACAATCCATACCACCTTGGCACATTCCAACCTGATATCACTGACGGATCAGCATCCCAAACTATATAACTAAGAAATGAAAGCATATTTTAAATTTTTGTCAAAGATAAATATTTACCTTTGTAAACAGTAATGAAGTGATTGCTAAATTGATTGGAGGTGACAAAATTTATTCCTTGTTTCATTCTTTATTCAAAATGGCCAGCTCATCCGTAAAACCGCCGGACAAAATAGGAAATCTACACCATGTTCTAGGATCAACATTAAAATCATCTAAATGAAAGGCTGGGGCAATCCGCTCCCTTTTCCATTGGTTTCTTGCCCACAATCTATAAAATTTGGTGATATGCGCTTTTAGTAGTTGATTGGATTCCAAATTCCTTTTGGAAAGGTTTTCAAAAACGGCTAACGGAGATTGGTGATCTCTTATTGCCAATTTTTCAATTTCAATGATAATGTGATAGGGCATTAAATCCTCTTCATCGGTCTGATGTTGTGCTAGCGGACGTAGTTCGGCAGATGGAGAGAGGTTATTGACATTGGACAAACTCTCATAGCCTAATTCCATTTCTGCCCATTGCAACCAATTGATAATAAAATACTTATCTACTGCAGAAATAGGTGCTATGCTGCCGCTAGTATCACCATCCATGGTGGCATAACCCACATCTCCTTCACTTCTATTGCTTGTGGTGATGAGTAAACAATTTTTTAAGTTAGCAAGCATCCAGATGATTGGGGAGCGTGCCCTGGCTTGAATGTTTTGTAAGGTGATGTCGTGTTCCTCCCAGTTCAGCGTGAGACCAGTTGCCTTTTCTATTTTTTGAATATATGATGTGACCTCCTCGTCAATTTTCCAAGCATAAAATGTAGCGCCAAGATCCTCCGCTAGCACCTTTGCAGCGGCGAGTGTTTCGTCAGATGAGTTTTCTGTGCCTTGATAAGCACAGGTCAGAATTTTGCTGACAATTAGCTTCTCATTGTCTTTTTTAGACAATTTTGACGCCTTCAAGTTCAAATTTAGCTTTTCGATAAAACGGGTCAACCCAAGTTCAGCGATACCTCTCCGCACCATTTCTGCCACCAGAATAGCGCATGTAGCAGAGTCCGCACCACCACTTAACGATAAAATAAAACCATTGCTTTTGCTTTTTCGCATATAATCAAACAGCGCAAGGGCTTCTGCCTGGATAAATTCAGTGTTTTTATCATGAAAATCATAATTCAATGCTGCCTTTGTATTGGAAGGGTTTTCAAAATCAATTTCTGCACTAACCAGGTTGACGTTTTCAAAAGAAAGTTTAGTATTTCTTTGAATCAATTTACCATTTTGAGCTATGAGTATTTCCCCATCAAAAATCATCCTTCCTGCCTCATTGCCAAGTAAATTAGCGTAAACATAAGTACAATTAAAAGATCTAGAACTTGTCACAACGAGGTCTTCTCTAGTTTTTGACTTGCCCATGGCGAAATGACTAGCACTTGGATTTAATATCAAATTCACTCCGCTCTCCATCAGTCGGCAAGCTGGTCTTTCATCTCCACGCCAAGCATCCTCACATATCTCAAAGCCAATTTTAATGTCCGCTACATCATAAATAATATCTCCTATTGGGTAGGTCATGCCATTAATGGTAATTTCCTCGATGCGGTTGGATTGCCAAGGTGTAAACCATCTTGTTTCATAATGTACGCCATCATTGGCGAGGTGTTGCTTGGCAGTAAACCCTAATATCTTTTGGTTTTGAATCACACAAGCACAGTTATATAATTTTCCTTCAAACCTAATAGGCAAGCCAACCGAAACAAAAATATCTTCACACACCACTTCAATCTCCTTCAGAAAAATTGCCGCTTTTTCAGGAAGCCATTGACTTAAAAACAAATCTTCGCAACCATATCCAGTAACTGCTAATTCGGGTAAGCAAATAATATTTACATTTTCCTCTCTAGCCTGAAGGATACAATCCTTTATGTTTTTTAAATTGTTTTTCCAGTCCAGGGGAATTTGGTTTACACTCCCCCCCGCTATTTTGTATTTTGCCATAAGTTTCTTTCCTGAAATTTAATCAAGATTAAGTATTTCACATGACTTCTGGGCGGCATTTTGCTCTGCTTTTTTCTTGTTACTACCATGTCCCTTGCCGAACGGTTCATTATCAATCAATAATTGAACAATGAACTCTTTATAATGTTTCCTATTTTGAATATCAAGCAGCTTAAATTCTACCGCCTTACTCTCCTTTTGCGCCCATTCAATAATCCTGCTTTTATAGTTTGGGTTATTCTTAACAATTTGTTCCAGATCATAATAAGGAATCAATAACTTCTTGATGATGAAACGCTTACAATCTGTAAAACCTCGATCAAGATAAACGGCACCTACCAATGCTTCCATTGTATCTCCATGGAGTGACCGATGTGAAAGATTAGTCTTTCTATTAGCATCAAATTCAATCAGTTTATCCAATCCTATTTTTCTTCCTAACGCATTGAGTGCTTCTCTGTTCACAATTCTAGAACGTATTTCTGTAAGAAATCCTTCATCTTGAAAAGGGAATTTTTTGAATAAATATTCTGCAACTACAGAACCCAAAATAGCATCACCAAGATATTCAAGCCGCTCATTTGACTCTTTGAAACCATTGCTGTTTTCCTTGGCCATAGAAACGTGTCTCGTGGCTAAAATATATAAATCTAAATTCAGGGGTGTTTTTCCTACAATGGATTTTATAGCTGATTTTATTTTTTTATTTCGTGGAGTATTTGCTGTTTTTAAACTGTAAAGCCATTTGAACAACAGATTCACAATTAGTCAATTTTCTTAAAAACCAAAGATGCGTTATGCCCACCAAAACCAAAGGTGTTGCTAAGGACAATGTTTACTTCTCTTTTTTGAGCTGTATTGAAAGTGAAATTTAATTTAGAATCAAAACGTTCATCATCCGTAAAATGATTAATCGTTGGGGGGATGGCTTGTTCTTGTATCGCAATCACAGCAGCCAGGGATTCAATCGCTCCTGCAGCCCCTAGTAAATGCCCTGTCATTGACTTGGTGGAACTAATATTTAATTTGAATGCATGCTCCCCAAACATGGTTTGAATGGCTTGCGTTTCGCTAATATCACCAAGCGGTGTTGAGGTGCCATGAACATTGATATAGTCAACATCTGCAGCCTTTATATTGGCATCTTCTATGGCATTTTTCATCACAAGTAGTGCGCCTTTTCCTTCAGGGTGTGGTGCAGTAATATGGTGTGCATCGGCCGACATGCCTCCGCCCAATAATTCGGCATAGATTTTAGCGCCTCTAGCTTTTGCGTGCCCGTACTCTTCAAGAATCAATGCACCAGCACCTTCACCCATTACAAAGCCATCTCTATCCTTATCAAATGGTCTAGAAGCCGTTTCAGGTGAATCATTTCTTTCAGAAAGCGCCTTCATAGCGTTAAATCCGCCTATGCCCGCTTCAGCAACTGTTGCCTCTGAACCACCAGTAATCATAATATTTGCTTTACCTAGCTTGATATAGGTCATTGCATCAAGTATGGCGTTTGTCGAAGATGCACAAGCGGATACCGTTGCAAAATTTGGTCCTCTAAACCCGTATTTGATGGAGATATACCCTGGGGTAATGTCAACAATCATTTTAGGAATAAAAAAGGGATTAAATCTTGGCGTCCCATTGCCCGTTGCAAAATTTGTTACTTCATTTTGAAAGGTGATTAAACCACCTATGCCTGCTCCCCATATTACGCCCGCTTTATCTAGGTTAATCTTTTCAAGGTCTAACCCTGAGTTTTTGATTGCCTCGTCCGCAGCAATTAATCCATATTGCGTAAAAGGATCCATCTTTCGCGCTTCCTTTCTGTCAAAATAATTGAGTGCGTCGTAATCTTTAACTTCACAAGCAAATTTTGTTTTGAAGTTGGTTGCGTCAAATCTAGTAATAGGGGCTGCGCCACTAACTCCATTTAGCAAGTTTTTCTTATAATCTTCGAAAGTATTGCCAAGCGGAGTTAATGCGCCTACTCCTGTTATAACGACTCTTTTTAATTCCATAAAGAATTTTTAGACGCTTTTAAATGTGGTTTATTTAACGTTTTCTTCTAAATAAGAAATTGCCTGACCCACTGTAGTAATACTCTCAGCTTGGTCATCTGGGATTGAAACATTGAACTCCTTTTCGAATTCCATTATCAACTCTACCGTATCCAATGAATCAGCTCCTAAATCATTAGTAAAGCTTGCTTCTGGTGTAACTTCAGAATCTTCTACACCTAATTTATCAACAATAATTGATTTTACTTTTTCTGCTATTTCAGACATATTAATTTTAATTTTGTAAAACACTGCAAAGAAAAACATTAAATACTATTTGCCAAACTATTTCACGCAAATAAAATTTAGAATAAAAAACGGAAATCTGACTACTTTTGAATTTATTACACGCACTACCCTTATAAACATGAAAAAAAATAAATTAATTGTTGATTACGAATACGAATTTATACTTTTTGGCATTGTCTCGTTGATATCTGAGCATAAACTCGCCTGGGAAATAAATAATACATTAAATATATCGCTCATAAAATCTGAAGATATACAACTTGATTTTATAAATAATAAAAATTTAATCATATCAAATTACATATATGAGAAAGAAGATAGTAATTTGCGCTTGCTAAAAAATAAATCATACAAAACTGGTCAAACACAATTGTATATGCTCCCCGAGCTAAAACAATTTGACTACTTGTTTGCTATGAATGGCTTTGAGCAAACCTTTTCAAAAGAGAGGATAATAAATTCGCTAAATAAGATTGGGGTTATCCAATACATTGTTAATATTGAAGTTGAAAAATTAAAATCAAAAGAAAACCTAGTTTTTTAATATGAATAAGAATATACTGTTTAATAAAACAAAAATTATTGCCACTGTTGGTCCTGCTTCCAATACCAAAGAAAAACTAACCGAGTTGATTTTAGCGGGAGCGGATGTCTTTCGCCTTAACTTTTCTCATGGCACACATGAAGATCACCTGAAAGTAATTGGTTATGTACGAGAAATTAACAAAGAGCTGAATACACATGTAAGTCTCCTTCAAGATTTGCAAGGGCCTAAAATCAGAGTCAACGAGGTGGCAAATAATGGCGTAGAAATAAAAGAAGGTGATCAACTCATTATTACGACCGATAAAATACTTGGTAATAGTGACAAAGTAAGTACCTCCTATCAGCATTTACCTCAGGATGTAAAAAAGGGAGATGCTATTCTGATAGATGATGGCAATCTAGAACTCAGGGTATTAGGAGCTGGTGGCAAGGAGGTAATCACCGAAGTAGTATATGGTGGAATTCTAAAATCTAGAAAAGGAATCAACCTGCCCATGAGTAAGGTTTCAGCACCTTCTTTGACAGAAAAAGATAAAGAAGATTTAATTTTTGGGTTGGCACATGATGTAGATTGGATTGCGCTTTCGTTTGTCAGGAAAGCAGAGGATGTCAACTACTTGAAAAGAAAAATAGCTAAAGCAGGGAAAAATATCAAAGTAATAGCCAAAATTGAAAAACCTGAAGCAATAGTAAATATTGATAAAATAATTGAAGTTACTGATGGTATCATGGTAGCAAGAGGAGATTTAGGAGTAGAAACGGTGATGGAAGAAGTGCCTATGGTACAAAAGCAATTGGTAAAAAAATGTAATTTGGCAGGTAAGCCTGTTATTATTGCTACCCAGATGATGGAAAGCATGATTGCTAACCCAAGGCCAACAAGAGCAGAAACCAATGATATTGCTAATGCTGTGATGGATGGTGCCGATACCTTGATGCTATCTGCTGAAACTGCCGCTGGAAAGTATCCTGTTCAATCAGTGAAAAGCATGGCAAAAACCATTACCTACGTAGAATCGCAAAGTGATTCCATTTATTTTCACCATTCCGATTATGTACACGATGATTCCCTTACTTTTGTAAGCGATTCCCTTGTCTTAATTGCTGCGAGGCTCGCAAAAAGAACCAAAGCAAAGGCAGTGATAGGAATGACAAATTCTGGTTATACCGCCTATAGATTATCAACACATCGTCCAAAAGCAAACATTTTTATTTTCACTAGCAATAGGTCATTACTAAATACCATCAATTTAGTGTGGGGGGTTAGGGGATTCTACTATGACAATATGGTCTCCACTGATGCCACCATAGCAGATATTGAAGAAATGCTAAAAAATCATGGCCAGTTAGAAAAGGGGGATATCTTTATTTCAATTGCTAGCATGCCCATTAAAGCCAAAAAAAGAACAAATATGCTCAAGATTAACGTGGTAGAATAGGTTATATTAGAATTATTATATTAAATATTACTATAAACATATGTAATATTTTTTAACATTATGATTTTAATATCATATGAGATATAATTACTTTTGCAGCAGGACTTTTTAATCTTATTCCATATTATATGAATTTTTATACAAGCCTAAAGGCAAAAGAATTTGCACAGCACTATGTAAACAATGAAAATGCTGTTTTAATTGATGCGAGAACAGCAAAAGAATATGAGGAAGGTAATATTCAAGAATCAATCAATCTTCCATATACCAACAAAGAAGCATTAGTAAAACTTGACAAAAGCAAAGACTATTACCTCCACTGCAGGGTGGGTGGTAGAAGCGCCGTTGCGGCATTCATTTTATCGCAAGCTGGATATGAAAATGTGATTAATCTAAACGATGACGTTAAAAATCTTATGTTGGAATTAGAACAGGCTAAAGCTTTCTAATCCCTCAAAATATTATTCATAAAGCTAGATTTCAGCATCAGCCATATAAGAAAAAAGAGGATGCCCCATTTTAAATACACGGTGTAAAAATCCGTGGTATCTTTAAACCTATTTTCTTTTATCTCTGCTTTTTCGTATTCATTTATTTCTGAAAATACTTTTTTCAACGCATTATTATTGGAGACCCTGTAAAATTTTCCTTCTCCTATCTCAGCAATTCTTCGCAGAGTAGTTTCATCCAGCGTATTTTCAACGTATGCAGTTCTACCAAAAACATCTCTTCCCATTGGCACCCTGCCATCCCGCCCTATTCCGATACTATACATTTTAATATCATAGGCACTCGCCAAGTTCGCCGCAGTAATTGGATCGATATTTCCTGCAGTATTATCACCATCGCTTAATAGAATAAGCACTTTCGACTTAGCCTCAGACTCTCTCATTCTATTGGTAGCTACTGCTAATGCGCTGCCAATTGCTGTACCACTATTCTCAATCATATCAAAGTTAATGTCTTTAATATAGGCATCCAATAATTCATAGTCAGTGGTAAGTGGCGCCAAAGAAAAGGCATCACCAGAAAATACAACAATACCTATTCTATCTTGAAACCTTCCATTCACAAAATCAATCGCTACCTTTTTAGCTGCTTCCAGTCGGTTTGGTCTAAAATCCTCAATTTGCATCGACTGCGAAATATCAATCAATAGCATGATATCAATTCCTTCTGACCATTGCTCCACTTTTTCATTTGTCTTTTGTGGACGAGCCATCGCCACTAATAACATCACCAGTGACAGCACGATAAAAACACCTGGTATCATCCGCAATAGACTGGCGACATTCCACTTGATTTCTTCCCTCGGTAAAGCAACTTCCAGTTTTTGTGTAAATTTGAAATTAATCAGCCAGCGCAACAAAAACAACAAAGGAATCAATAAAATACCCCACAGGAAAAATTCATTTTCCCAGTTTTCATAGCCCAGTAAGGTGGTTTTAGTGAACCACTTTAAGGCAATCCAATCCCACATTCCTTCGGTCTTACTAAGCATTTTTCACCTCCTTCAAAATTAGATTTAGTCGCTCTTCACTATAACTTCTCAGCCTTTCAAACTTAGTTTTATTATCCCCATCGCCAAAACCTCCATAAATATTCTTATCAATTTCCTGCAATGCCACTTTCAATTTTTTTTCAGGGTGTAATTTTATAATCTCTTTTGTCGTGAATTTAGTATAGGGTACAGCTTCCAGTTTCTCCATATACTTTTTCCATATCAATAGTACATATTCCTGCGATTGAGCGGTACCACTCGAATTAGTTAACGCACTGTCATATTTTCTTAAAAACGATTGATACGCTTTTTTAAGTCTATATGCCTTTATTTTTTGCCTTATGCTTTTTCCAAAAATCAATGCAACCACAATAATAATAATCGCCAACAACACCAGACCTGCTATCAGGTATGGGTAATTAAACGCCAGATTCACAGGTTGCAAATCCGTATTTTCAATGGCTACTAACGAATCTGGCAATGCTTTCAAAACAGTGACCAATGTAATTTCATCTTCATTGGCAAAAAGAGAAATGCTATCTTTATTTTTCACTAGAAAAACTGGCAGCGTAAGTGACTGCTTAGGGTCTGTTTCAAAAGTACTGAGGTAATAGACGGTACTATCAAAACTATTTAGCGAATCTGATACAGTGCTAAATGCTTCTTTCCTAACCAATTCGAAAGGTGAAAAATCATACGTAGAATCTGGGAAAATAATATTTTCACCCCTCGGGTATCTAATAGAAAGGGTGTAAGAAATAACCGCACCTACTTTGGTGCTATCTTGCATAAATGCGCCATTCGGCGTTATTTTTTGTGCATTCATATCCACGAAAACACAAAAACTGAGTAAAAACAACAAGATGAATTTACGTCTAAGCACTTTTCTTTGTTTTATTTCTCACTTTGAACAAACGGATTAAATCTGGAACATAATCTTCCATTGTTTTAACTGCCAGGTAGTTAACTTGGTGTTTCCTGCAAAAAAGCTCCAGTTCTTTTCTTTTGTAATGAAGATTGCCTCCTAGTTTTCTCTTAAAAGAAGACGAACTTGTATTTACCCAAAGAGTTTCCTTACTTTCTTTATCAAATAATGGTACAATTCCCAAATTAGGCAACTTGGCTTCTCTCTGGTCATAAAGATGAATGGCAATGACATCATGTTTTTTTGCCAGTGCTTTGAAATTATGCATATAGCCCTCGTCTATAAAATCTGATACAAAAATGATGACACTTTTTCTTTTGATAATATTAAGCGCAAATAAAATTGCCTTGCTCAAATCTGTTTTTGCAGAAACAGGCGCAAGGTTATAGATACTATTGATAATGGTATGCGCATGTTTCGCTCCTTTGCCTGCTTTGATATACTTTTCCTTTTGGTCTGAAAAACAAATCATACCCACTTGGCTCTGCTCCTTGATGGCCGACAAAGTCAATACCCCACAAATCTCTTTACCAATATCAATTTTTTGACTGCCCTCAGTACCTATATATTGCGAGGCGCTGACGTCAAAAATAAAATAAATGGTTTGCTCCTTTTCTTCTTTGTAAGTTTTCACAAAAGTACCATTGCCCTTGGCAGAAACATTCCAGTCGATGGTTCGCACATCATCACCATACTGATAGGCGCGAACATCGTCGAATTCCAGCCCTGAGCCTTTGAACACAGAATGGAAATCACCCTGCATTTGTGCAGTGATTGCCTTTCTGATTCTAATTTCGTACCGTCTTAGTTTTTTATAAATCTCCTGCATGCTACAGTTTTGCTGCAATTTATCGCTAACCATTTGATTTTTAAATTTTATAGCCATAAACTCTTATGGTGTTAACGATTTTTAACATTCATATTACATAAATCATAGACCCTTTAAACTAAAGATTTATTGCGCTATATTTGCAGATTAGATATGCATAAAACAAGAAACATAGAATTAATGGCACCTGCAGGTTCTTGGGATGCCTTACAGTCTGCGATAGACAATGGGGCAAACGCTGTTTATTTTGGGGTAGATCAATTGAATATGCGTGCACGAGCTACGATGAACTTCACGTTGGGAGACCTTGAGGAGATTGCAGAACGGTGCAGTAGCGCAGGACTCAAAACCTACCTCACACTCAATACCATTATTTACGATCATGACCTTTCGCTCATCAAAACAATCATCAATCGCGTGAAAGAATCAGGCATTTCTGCCATCATCGCTTCTGACCAAGCCGTGATAGGTTACGCCAGATCCAATGGTGTCGAGGTACACATTTCCACCCAATTAAATGTCACCAACATAGAAACGGTCAAATTTTATGCACTCTTTGCTGACGTGATGGTATTGTCTCGAGAGTTGAGCTTGCGGCAGGTAAAAACTATTTGCGATGCGGTGGTTAAAGAAGATGTCAGAGGACCAAAAGGAGAACTCATAGAGATAGAGGTTTTTGGGCATGGCGCTTTGTGTATGGCGGTTTCAGGAAAATGCTATTTAAGTTTGCACAGTCATAATTCCTCAGCCAATAGAGGTGCTTGCATCCAAAATTGCCGACGGAAATACAAAGTCATAGACTTGGAGGATGGCAACGAATTAGAACTCGATAATGAATACATCATGTCGCCTAAAGATTTATGTACCATAGATTTCTTGGACAAATTAGTTGGCACAGGCATCTCTGTATTGAAAATAGAAGGCAGAGGGCGAGCACCAGAATATGTCGCAACTGTTATCAAATGCTATAGAGAAGCGATTGATGCTTATAATGCGGGTACTTACAACCAAGAGAAAGTAGCTGCATGGATGAAGTCGCTAGAAAAAGTCTATAATCGCGGTTTTTGGGGAGGCTATTTCCTTGGGCAAGAGTTAGGAGAGTGGAGTGAAGGGAGCGGCTCGCAAGCCACCCAAAAGAAAGTGTTCTTAGGAAAGGGTATTCATTACTTTTCAAAAATAAAAATTGGGCATTTTAAAATAGAAGCCCAGAAGTTAAAGGTAAAGGATAAGATATTGATTACTGGTCCCACTACAGGAACAATCGAAACCACTGTAGAAGCATTGATGGTAGATGACAAATCGGTAGAAGTGGCACAAAGAGGAGATGAATGTACATTTCATGTGGATAAAGTGATTCGTGCTTCTGATAAATTATACAAACTCGTACCCGCCTAGATGGTCATCATCACCCAACAACGTGACAAATGCATTGGCTGTAACTACTGTGTCGAATATGCGGCAGATCGCTGGCGCATGTCAAAAAAAGATGGGAAATGCACGCTAATAAATGGTACTGACCGGAAGGGATTCTATACTGCACGAGTCGGAGATGAAGAATTTGAAGACAATAAAAAAGCAGCGCAAGCTTGCCCTGTGAATATCATCAAGGTGAAGAAAATTTAAAATAGCATACTGGTTTTCGCGTCTCACGAAGACCTTCCCAAAAATTTGCCTGTATGTGAGTCTCAGCGAGATGCTAAAACTAGAGTTTTTTTTGGCAACTTGTATCTCTTCTTAAATGTCTTATATGGTAAAAAAGACATCAAGAAAATCTAATCATATAAGGCATATCAGAAATATATAAGCGTTTTTTAAAAACTTATACCTCCCCTTACATGTCTTATATGATAAAAAGATAACGAAAAAACCTACCTATATAAGGCATCATTTACTCAGGCCCAGCAGTTTTCTTACGACTAAAAAGAAGGTACAAAACTGGAACAATCAGCAATATCAAAAATGTAGAGGTAATCATTCCTCCGATAATTGTCCATCCCATAGGCGACCACATGCTGCTGTTCGAAAGTGTTAACGGCAGCAATCCTAATACGGTGGTGAGCGACGTTAATATTACAGGTTGGAATCTTGTTTCACAAGATTTTTTCAACGCATGAATAATGCTCGCCCCATTGCTGCGTAGTTGATTGGCATAATCCACCAATAGTATCGAGTCATTGATCACAATCCCGACCAAACTTGTCATGCCGACAAAAGCCAGAAATGAAAACTCCCAACCGGTAATGTACAGCGCTAATATAGACCCTATAAAAGCCAATGGAATGGCCGAATATATGATAAGCGGTTGCGCAAATGATTTAAACTGCAACACCAAAATTGCATAGATGCCAATCAATACAATGACCAGCAATTGCGCCATTCCAGTAAAAGATTCCTGTTGCGTTTCATATTCACCTGCAATATAAAAACTATAATCAGGAGGTAAATGATAATCGTTTAACTTTCCTATTATCTCTTCAGTTACTGATTTTGTATTAAAACCAGGCGCAAGACTTGCGGTAACCACTGCTGTTCTTTCCAAGTTGAAATGTTGAATTTTAGAGGTACTCCCTTGAAACTCAAGTGTAGCGACTTGCTTGATTGGAACAATTGCACCAGTTTGCGTGGTCAAATAGATTTTATTAAAATCACTGATTTTTGTTTTTTCTGCTACAGGTAATCTTACAACAAGATTATACTGCTTACCATCCATGGTCGTGATATCTGTAGCAGCGACTCCCGTTAATGCTGCCCTCACTGCCAAATCAATTTCCGCAATTTGAATTCCCAAGAAGGCTGCTTTTTCTTTGTTAATTTTAACTTTTAAATCTACTTTGTTTAATGCCAAAGGGTTAAAAACATCAATGGTACCTTCCGTATTTTGTATAATTTTTTTCAAATCCCTACTCACCTGTTTCAATACATCAATATCCTTTCCTAATACCTTAATTTCAATTGGCGCTGCAAAAGGAGGACCATTCACCAGTTCCTTAATAGTAATTTTAGCACCAGGGAAACCACTAAACTTTTCTCTCATGTCAGCGATAAATCCCGCAAATTTAACCTTGTCCCATTCCTTCAAGTTTACGAGCAACTGCCCATGTGTTTTATCAAAACTCTTCGGAAATATGTTGTAATATACCTTGGGGTTTCCGTGCCCAATATTGGTGGCATAGTTTTTTACATATTCTGTCGAATCTAAAACATCCTCTACATAGTCTACCGCTCTTTTTGTATACTCCAAATTAGACCCATCTGGTGTGTCAATATAGATAAGAGCCATAGGTTTTTCTGCATCAGGAAAAAATGATACCCCCACCACATCAAAAAGCAGCAAGCTTCCTGCAAAAAAAACAGCAGCAATAATAATGGTAATCGCCGTATTCCTTAGTGAGAAATTCAATATCCTTCGGTACACGTTAGCAACAAACCAGTTGACCCCCCTTTCAACTGCATTCTCTTTTTCCACTTCATGGCCCTGCAAGACACGAGTAGCAAGCATAGGCGATATTGTCAAGGCTAAAAACAAAGAGGTGGTTAGTGCAAATCCAACGATAAACGAAAGAGAGATTAGGAAATCACCCGTATCATTATTCATTAAAGCCATCGGCAAGAATGCTGCGACGGTTGTAGCCGTTGAACTAACCAATGCCCAACCTACTTCTGCGGTTCCCTTGATAGCTGCTTCATGTAATGGATAGCCCATTCTCATATACCTAATAATATTCTCCACCACCACAATGCCATTATCCACCAATAATCCTAAGGCAATGACAAGTCCGGCAATTGAAATTTGTTGTATCCCATAACCCACCATATTCAATGCCCCTAAGGCAATGACAATTGAAAGCGGAATTACAGTCATCACAATGAGCGAAGGTCTCCAGCCCACAAAAATCAAAACAATAATCCCTACCAATACAATTCCTTGAATTAAGTTTACAAAAAAACCATTGACCCGTTTATCTACCAACTCTGCCTGATTGACAACACTCTCAATCTGAATATCTCGTGGTAACCCATCTTTAACCTGCACTAACGTCTCATCGATTTTCTCACTAATTGCAAAAATATTTTGTTTTTCTTTTTGCGTAATCGACAAGAAAACACATCTTTTCCCATTAAAACGACCTTGGTAGCGGTATTCCTCATAGTTGAAATCAATATCTGCGATATCCTTGAGGTAAACAAGTTTTTGACCGTCAGACATAATCTTCAACTCCTTAATGTCTTTGATAGATTTAAAACTTCCGCTGGTCTTAATAGTAAATGATTTTTCCCCAGCACTTATATCCCCACCTGGTATATTGGCATTGTTACTTTCTATGATATTCAAAACCTGATTCAAAGAAATTCTGAGCCGAGACATTTTATGAAAGTCCAACGAAATTCGTATTTCTTTTTCAGGATAGGCTTCAATCATCACATCTTTGATTCCTTTTATCTTGTTGATTTTGTCCTCAATATTTTCTGCTACCTCCTTCATCTTCTGAAAAGATGCCGTCTCCGAAATAATTGCTATTTGCTTTATTACTGCATCCTGCGGGGAGAAAGTCATGAAATGAATATCATAAATATCTTCAGGTAAGTTTGGTTTTACCTCATTTATTTTTGAAAGAATATCATCATGTTTTTGATCCACATCAACTCCATGTTCTGTTTGAACTTGTATGGTTGCTAACCCTTCAGAAATTGAAGTAATAATCTCAACAACATCCTCCACCTTGTTTATTTCTTTTTCTAGCGGATCTACCACTAATTCTTCAATATCCTTGGCTGAGGTACCTGGGTAAACAATAGATACCACATGATAAGGCGACTTCAAGCTAGGATCCTCCGCTTTGGGCATTGTCATATAGGATGTAACACCCACAATCAGTGCCAGCAAGACAATGATCAATACAAATTGATAATTACGTATGGCTAACTTTGGTAATCTCATAGTTTCAAAATGTATTATTTAACAATATAGAATTTAGATTTATCATCGAGGTAATGCGCTCCTTCACTAATTACTTTTGATGGCAGTTTCCCTCGTGCGGCGTTCACCGCAAAAAATTCATCATCAATATGTGCCACCTTAACTTCCATTCTTTTGGCAGTACTGTCCTTGAAAATAGGCAAATAAATCACCGCCTTGTTATCCGTCCCTTCTACCAAAGCACTGTAGGGTATTTTATAGTAAGGTTTTTGAGAACTTGGAAAAATTTTAACCCTGCCTACAAACCCATTTTTCAGTGCTAATCCTGATTTACTAAGACTCACTTCTATTTCAAATGTCCCTGTTGCTGGATCTGCCGTTCCTGCAATCTCAGTAACAGTCGCTTTAAACTCTTGTTCTGGATAGGTATCAAAATGCACTGTAGCAGGATCTCCAATACTCAATCTTACAATCTCATTATCCGAAACACCTACTCGAAGTACTTGTTCACCATCTGTAGAAGCCAGAATAAAAATTGGAGTACCAGGTGCTGCCATTTCGTTTTCCTCTACAAACCTTTTCAAAATTTTACCAGAAACAGGCGCTCGGATTACAGAATGTCTTTTATTAAAAAGAGCGACGTCCATATTTGATTGTGCTACCGAAAATGCCGTTTGCGCATTCTGAAACTGTTCGTATGTCGCCACTGTATCGTGTAAAAGATTGATGACTCTATTTAAGTCTCTTTTGGATTTGGTGAGTACCAATTTTGCTTGTTTGGTATTAGCCGCCATTTCTGTTTGGTCTAACTGCGCCAGTAATTGCCCCTTTTTTACCGACAATCCTTCGTCTGTACTTATTTTTTCCACAATTCCTCCTGTCTTAAAAGCCAAGGTAATTTGTTGTTTTGACCTGAGAATTCCCGCAGAAACTATAGGAATAGGATCAGAAGACATTTCAATTGCTGCCGTTTTCACAGGGACAATATTTTTCATGGTTGCTCTTAGTTCTTTTTTGTCACCAGTAGCACATGAAGCCAAGATTACTACCAGCCCAAGTATTAAAACAAATATTTTAGAAAAATTCATTACGTATTTTTTAGTTATAGTCATGTTTTCAATTTTATAAGGCAATTGCTCTTTCTAGTGCTGCTTTGTTAATTAAGTATTCATATTTTGAAATAGCCAAAGCAATTTTAGCATTACTAAAGTTAGTTTTTGCTTTCAGGTATTCTAGAAGCGATGCTTGTCTTTGCTTATACTTTTTATTTATTACTTTAAAAGCACTTTCCGCACTACGCAAACCTGCTTTTGAGGATTTGATCTTGGCATTTGCTGCGAGCAAAGCATAATACTTACCCTTCATCTCTAAACCTATTTTTTGCTCCAACTCTTGATACTGATTGTCAAGTATACTACTTTCTATTTTTGCCTGCTGCACTTTGGCTTTATTATAAAATCCTCTAAACAATGGCCAATTAAGTCTAAACTGCACCATCCAATATTCCTGATTTGAATTAAAAGTATATCCCTCTCCTTGATATCCCAAATCAGCTACCGCAGATATTTTAGGGATTGCACTAAACCGATTCAATTTGATTGCTTCGTCCGCGGCATCTTTACCACTTTTTAGTTGTTTCAGTTCTTCTCTTCCTTGAATTGCCTGTTTTTCTAATTCATCCAAATCATAATCCATATCAAAAGCATCATTAATGACGTCCCCCATTGCTACTTCACTATCCAAAGGCCGATTGAGTAAAAAATTAAAATATGCCAAAGCCAAATGTTTCTCTTTCTCAGCATTAATCAATTCACTTTCCAAACTATACAGCTCATACTCGGCACTTGAAATTTTATCTTTGGTCGCTTTTTGGCGACTCACCAGTTTTTTATTGACCCGCACAAGTTCTTTAAGTAACAGCTGATTATCCTGTTGGATTTTTAACAGGTCATTGGCTTGTTGATACCTGTAATAGGCTGTCTTTATTTCCTTGGTAAGTTCTTTTTTATAGGCCGCCTTCTTAGCTTCTTCTATTGATACAAGGTGTTTTTTTGCCTTTATATTAAAATAAATATCAGTATTTAATATAGGTAATATTCCACGTATTCTTGTTTCATGAAAATTATTAGCCAAAAATGTAGTTTTCGCGTTTTCTAAGTTTGTTGGGAAATTAGAATTTCCGTTGATTGCATTAAGGTTGGCATAAATTGGATTAAAAAGGTCTCCAACAGGGAGTTCAAATGCCCTACCACCCTTTGCAAGTGTATAATTAGCGTCAAGTGATATTTCAGGCCAAAATAGTCTTTTTGACTCCTTTAGTGCTGCAATACTTTTTTCTACCGAAAAATTTCTTTGCTTCAAAGCAAGATTATTTTTAAGACCCTCCTGCACATACCCCTCTAATATTTTCGATTGCCCAAAAGTCTCGAAACCGAATAGACACAAAAAACAGACAAGAGAGAGCATCTTAGGCATATTTGTGTTTTTTAAAGAAATCATAAAGTTTAATTTCATCCGTAAATATATACTTACAACAATAAATATCAGTTGGCAAGTTATCGCTAATTATTTAAAAAACTTTTATAAAAAATAGCAAATCTGGTGTAAGTATGAAAATTGTGTTTTTTAAATATTTTCTAGTGCATAAAAAAAGAGACCGCCCATCACTAAACCGTCTCTAATTAAAATACGGACAGGTTCGCTATTTTCCTCCAAAATCAATTCTCAGGTATGCACTTGCCAAAATACCTAACTCAGGAGTTCCAGGCAATTCAAAATGCTTATTGTCGAACAAATTATTAATTGAAGCTCCAAATGTAGTTTTAAATGATTCAAAAATTTTAATAGATTATATTTATAATGCCTCCAAATCCACAATCTTAATTTCCACCCTTCTTGCCGCTTCTTTAGATAATTGCTGTTCCTCACTGGTTTCACCGTATCCTCTGGCGACTATTCTTCTTCGAACCACGCTATTTTTATTAAAATAGTTAAGTACAGCAATGGCCCTTTTATCAGATAGTTTCTTGTTATCATCTGCATCTCCATCGGCAGAGGCATAACCTGAAATTTCAATTCCAAGTCTATCATGCTTTTTAAGCACTGCAATTAGTTTATCCAATTTGGTTTCATACTTTAGATGAAAATCACTCCTATTAGCATCAAAATATACGATAGCTGATAATTTCAACTCCTCAGAAGTGAATTTAGCCTTTTCTTTTGGTTTTACTTTCTTTTGTTCTTTGGCTAGTTCAGCGGCATAAATAGTTGGCAAAGAGAATATACTTTCGCCATCAACCATTTTTTCTTCAAATTTACTTTTATCCGTTTCATCATAGTAATAAATTCTTGTGGCGGATTCTATTTTCTTATTCTCTTCTGAAAAATCTACAGCATCTAGCGGATTAGTGGTGTACATTAAATCAAGCAGGTAATTCAGTGCTTCTGTATCATTAGCACCAATAATGCCCTCCATCATATCATATAAATCAAGACTATCTCCGTGTACAAGTTTTGCCTCTTTTACTTTTTGAGGACCACTTATCTCCCCTGCCTTTGTATCATAAAAGGCATTATTTATCTCTATTTTCTGACCTACTGTCACGCCAAATTGTTTAATTGGCGAAAGATATATTTTTTGATACAGCTCATAAAAATATGTCTGGTTTGGCACACTAATGTTAATGGTATATGGCAAATATCCATCAGATTCAATAATCATATCGTAGCTTTTTCCTGGCGGAAAAATCATTAGATAATCTCCAGTTTCAGTATTTGGATTATAAATATATTCTACTTTCTCTTTAGTTTCAGTATTTACTACTTTAATCACAGTGGGTACAGGTTTAAGTGTTTCTCTATCCAAAATCCTGCCCTTCACCAGTGTAATAGGAATATTTCTTTCAGATTCAGGCATATTAATAAAGTACACATCCTGTCCTCCTTTTCCCCCTAGTCTGTCTGAGGAGAAATATCCAATATTCCCATCTGCAGTCAGGGTGAAATAATTATCATTTGCAGTAGTATTAATTGGGTAACCCATATTTATCGGCTCAATCCATTTTTCACCTATTAACGCTGTCTTAAAAATATCGTTTCCTCCAATTGACTTTTTTCCATTGGATGTAAAAAACAAGGTACGTTTGTCAGGATGAATAAATGGTGCATCCTCGTTAAATTTTGTATTAACATCCTTTCCTAAATTCTGAGGTCTCCCCCATAATCCTTTAGCTGTTTTTTCAGATTTATAAATATCTAATCCACCATAGCCACCTGACCTGTTACTTGCAAAGTATAGCGTTTTTCCATCAGGAGTAATGCTTGCGGTACTTTCAAGGTAATCACTATTCACACCTCTAGGCAGTGGCACAGGATCTGACCATTCTTTCTCCCCTTCCCTTTTGATGGTATATAAGCTGCCTGTATTATTTGTAGAACCTATAAAAATAAGCATGGTTTGTCCGTCCGGAGAAATCCCCGCAGTCCCCACGTTAAATTCAGATTTAATGGGAAGTTTCTCTGGTTTAGACCATCCACCCCCTATTGTGCTGTACGCCACATGTATTTCTTCATAGTAATCTTGATTTGTTTTTAATTTATCCTTGTTAGGCTTTAAAGCGGTGTATGCCATCACACTTTGGTCAGTAGCCACTACCGGGTTATATTCCGAGTATTCCGAGTTAATGCCTACACCAATACTGTGTACCTTAATATCCTTTGGTTTTGACATTATTTCTAAAGCATTTTTATACGTTGCCATTTCGGCGTCTATTTTTTTTAATGTTCTTTTATCATGGGCGGGTACTGTTGCCTTAAATTTTTGCATCATTGCCATCGCTTTTTTCACCTTTCCAGTCTTGTGATACATTTTGGCAAGTGGGATATTCGACCTTCCATCCTTATTTGACTTCTCTAAATACGGAATTGATTTTATTTGATCAGAAAGATCTGTCGTGTAAAAATAGCACGTACCAAGTTCAAAGTCTACGGCTCGTTTTTCACCACTTTTTTCAACTTGCTGGTAGAGTGGCAGCGCTTTTTTATAATTTCTTGCTTGAAAAAACTGATCCGCTTTCTTCAATACTTTATCAATGTTGACTTTCTTTTGTGCGGTAGCAGGTTGGAATATTGCAATGCAAATAAATACCATGATTGCTAGAATACTTTTATGCTTCATCTTGTCTTATCTCATTTATTTTGTGTAAAACTAGCTGAACTACAAGTAAATAGCTGATTATTAACGGCTTGAAACTTACATAGTAAGAATTTTATTTTAGTTGTGTTTTCTTAATAATAGTAATATTGTTAACGTTTTAACCCTAAAAATCCTTCCGATAACTAAAAACTAGGACAAGGAATTCGCCTCACATTTTTTGGTGGTTTTTCTTTGCCAATACTGAAGTTATACGAAATTGATATTTCATGTGCCCCACCGCTATTAATACCTAATCCTGAAAGTGTGTAGTCGAAGCTATAGCCCACATTGAAATCACCTTGGTTAAAGCCAATCAAAAATATAGCAGATTCATTATTAGGAAACCCATCTAATTTTTTGACTGGTAATCCTCTATAGGTTGCTCCTAAAATCAATGGTTCCAACGTGAAGTACACGCCTAAATCTAATTGATCAAATTTTCCTTGGTGCTTATAATGTACGGTTGGTGTGATGCTTCGCTCTCTTCTTGTAGGCACATGACCGCCAGTCATTTTGGTGCTTTTTAATCTTATTTTATAACCTGCATGTGCTGAGTATTTCCTTGAAAGTCTACTCTCACCCCCAGAAAATGCTTGATCCGGCGTATTCAAATGACTTGCCGAAAATCCTACCCAAAGATTGTGCGAGTATATCATGACACCCGCACCCAAATCTAGGTAGCCAATATTCTCTAAACTCAGCCCCTCTCCTGAGGTTGGCAATATCACCTCCCCTGTACTGGGATCAAATTGATCGCCGAATGTCAATTTATTGAAATCAATATTTCGAATCGTATAACCAGCACTTAACCCTGGGCGAATCGTAATGTTTTCGTTAATATTTAAATGATACGCATAACTGAGTGCGACGTTATTAGACCTCAACCCAGCCAACCCTTCTTTGTCGGTATTGACTATTATACCTACGCCACTATTATAATCACTGATAAAATAATCAAAATAGGCGGATGCTGTGGTAAATGATGCATCTATTGCCGGCCATTGGTTTCTATAGTTAATACCTACTCGGGCTTGCCCATTGGCACCTGTAAGTGCCGGGTTCAAATACAGTGGTGCCGCATAGAACTGCGAGAACTGAACATCTTGTGCCCTGGATTTTTGAAATCCAATAGCTAGAAAAATAAAAATGATAATGTACTTATTCATTGATTTTAAAGTAGTAACGAAATTTAAAGATAATTAGAATTATATATATTATTTATTAAGCGTAATAAATTCATCAAAATTGTATCAGTATAAACGAATTTTTAAACGAATTATTTATAATTTCGTAAATAAGATACACGATACACATCATACATACGTTTACAATTCTTTAGGGTTAATCATTTTATACAATGTTAAAACATTTTTATTCAGGTATCAGGTTCATTTTTGGTATTTTAATTCTCCATGTACTATTTTCTCAAAATCTTAACGCTCAGGGGTTTTACGAGTATAATTGGTATTTTGGCAGCAGCAGTGAAGCCATCATCTTTAATAAATTTGATGATTCACCTTTCGTAGTCAATGACCAAGGACTCCCCTTCGCCAATGGTGGCAGTGCAGTAGCGACCGATCCAATCAGTGGGCAACTATTATTCTATTCCGATGGTTTAAATATCTATGATGCCTCACATCAAATCATGGTAAATGGCGCAGGAGTGGGCGTGGTCAGTAAAAATCAATCGGTTGCCATCAGCCCAGTACCTGGTGCCGTTGACAAATTTTATGTCATTACCAACTCGGCAAATTACAATGCAGGTGGTACGGTCAACTACTCCATTGTAGATATGACATTACCAGGAAACTCAACTGGCGGTCCTGCCTTAGGAGCGGTAGAAGCAGCTAATAAAACTGTAGCAGCAGGTATCAATGACACTTCTGAAGGGATGATTGTAGTTGCGGGTGGAACACCTACCAAGTTCTGGTTAATCATCCAAGATCAAACGATAGTCACACATAATATAAGGGCCTATAGCATTGGCGCTGGTGGCTCATTTGTGGAAACTAGCTTTGCAGTCATTCCCTCACAAACATTAGCCGCTAATTTTTCTTTCAGTGCGGCAGCTGGTAAGATTGCTGTCTCACCACAAGAAGACAACAAAAATATCATCCTGCTCAATTTTGACTTTAATACTGGTGCGATTAGCATGGATCAGACTATTCTCAATACTTTTGCCAATGATGGTTTTGCTGGTGAAGCGATTTATGATACTGAATGGTCAGCGGATGGCACAAAACTATACATTTCACGACATGGCAATGCTGTTGCTCCTTTGCACACAGGCAATCTCTATCAGTATGATTTGAACAATCCTGTGGCACCTGTTTCGTTAATAGGAAATACTATTTACAGAAGCTTTGGTCTAAAACTAGCGCCAGATAACAACATATATCATTTATTTCAATCTGCCAATGGCAACCCCATCCAATTAGCACAATTAACCTTTGCGGATAGCATTGCAGACAGCGTCCAATATTTAATCAACCCACTGGCAGCGACGCAATTTGCAGCGCAACAATTTCCAGAGTTTGCTTACCCACAGGAAAAAATGTTGGATCCAATCACTTTTTCCTACTTAGATAGCTGTCAAAACGCTTTGACCAAGTTTTTTCCGCAATTTAGTGATAATCCACAACCACAAAATTTTAACTGGGATTTTGGTGATGGTAGTAATTCAACCATGCCAGTACCGACTCATTTATATGATGCCCCTGGTAGCTATACTGTTACCTTGGAGATTCAAACGGAGGGAGACATCGAAACTTTTAGTTCAGCAGTCCAAATACTTGCCAATAACCTCATGATTAATTTAGGAAATGATACGACCATCTGCCCTGGTGAAACATTATTGCTCAATCCAAATCCGCAAGGTGCAAGTGGTGCGTTAACTTACGGTTGGTCCACTACAGAAACTACTGAAACCATTACCATTGATTCGGCAGGTACCTATTGGGTGGTCGTCAAAGACGCTGCCACAGGGTGCGATGCTTATGATGCCATTCAGGTAAAAGTATATGGCGATGAAAATCAAACGGCAAACTTCTGGTATTTTGGCAATAATGCAGGGATAGATTTTAATCAGATGCCAGCAGTCGCCCTTTCCGACGGTGCACAAACCGCTCCTGAAGGAGTTGCAACCATCTCAGATGCCAATGGAGATTTACTTTTTTATACCGATGGGCAAACGGTCTATGATAGAAATCATGCCGTCATGGGTAACGGCACAGACATAGGAGGAAACCCTGGATCCACCCAGTCTAGTATTATTATTCCATTCCCTGCCGATGAAACCATGTTTTATATTTTCACAACAGATGATGTACATGGTGACGGCACTTACAACCTGAATTATGCTGTGGTCGATTTGAAAGAAAATGCACCGATAGGATTAGTTGTGAAAAAGAACAAACCACTCTATACCAAAAGCACAGAAAAATTGGCAGCGATTCTCGGAGGCGGGGGTGCATGGTTGATGAGTCATGAGTTTGGTAATAATACTTTCAGGGCGTACCCTATTGATTCTACAGGTATTGGAAGTCCTGTATTGTCTGCCATTGGATTGGTGCATAATAGTGCCGTAGCATTAAATGGGCGTGGACAAATGAAATTCTCTGGTGGTAAATTAGCCGTGACCGTCCCAGGAAATCCAAATTATGTGGAAGTTTTTGATTTTGATTCAAATACAGGAGAAGTCTCCAATCCTTTACAAATTGATTTAATGGAAGCGGCACCAGCCTTTGCCTATGGTGTTGACTTTTCAGCAGGTGGCACCAAACTATTTGTGACTGTTAATTTGGGAAATGGCAATTCTAAACTAATGGAATATGCCTTTGATTCTTTAAGAACGGAAGTAGCCTTGATCAGTGTTCCTCCACTAGACGTCGCTGCCTCCTTGGGATCCATTCAAATTGGCCCTGACGGACAAATGTATGTGGCGGTAGATGGTGCGAGTTCATTAGGCGTGATTAGTCCAAATGAAGACTCCGCCACTGTATCGCCATTTACCGTTGACCAGTTTGCCCTCGCTGGCGGAACAACCAGTGGCTTAGGATTGCCCAATTTTGTGCAGTCCTTTATCAATCCACCGATGCAACCATCCATGGCGTTCACGCAAGCATGTGTCGGTCAAGAAACTTTATTTTTGGCAAACGGAACTTCTGATATCGATGAATATTTGTGGTCATTTGGCGATGGAGGCTCCTCGTCTGAACAAAACCCTACACATACTTATCCTGCAGCTGGCTCCTATAACCTTCAATTAAATATTTCTAATCGTTGCGGATTTGATACGACATTGGTAGGTACGGTAGAAGTTTTTGCACCACCTAGCGCTGCTGATACTGCCGTGGCAATATGTAATACCGATGTATTGATTTCTGCGACGAGCGACCTTGACCCTACGCTTTCATTTTTCTGGGCAACCACAGGCGAAACCACAAGACAAATTACGGTAGCACAGCCAGGTGCTTATGATGTAACCATTGCCAATACCAATGGCTGCGATACCACCGTGACAATCACTGTCGTAGATGGCAGACCAGTCACCGATTTAGGCAATGACCAAATTCTTTGTCAAAACGATGTCGTCCCAGATTTGGATGCGCAAAATCCTGGCGCAGCATTTATATGGAGAAAGGATGGCGTAGATCTAGGAAATAATAGCAGACAACAACCCATAGACACCTCAGTACCAGGAAATTTTCAATACATCGTTTCTGTTACAGATCCCATTACTTTTTGCGAACGACTAGATACTGTGAATGTGTTGATTAATCCTGAGCCGAACGTCACTGTCACACCTACCAATACCACTGGATGTGGATTGTCAGATGGCACCATTTCATTTGCACCAATTGGACTTCCTTCCACTTATTCCTATACAGTAACTGGTCCTCAAAATGCCAATGGTTCCAACGTCAATGGTCCAAGAACGATTCCAAGCCTTCAAGCAGGCACTTATTTAGTAACGGTCGTAGATGACCTCACAGGATGCGTCAATAATATTGGAAGCATTGTCATAGAAGATGGCGCACCAGACTTTACCATTACAGGTACGCCCATGGTGCCAGATGATTGCTCAGGCAACGGAACAGTAACCATTGATTTGAGTACTGCTTTGGCATATCCTATCACCTACAAGGTATTTGATGACTTGGGAGTAGAAATTCAAAATGGTGTGAAAAATGCACCTGACGCTGGGAACGGATTCGTCGTTACAAATCTTGCCGAAGGAAACTATACTTTTGAAGTAACCAGTACAGGAGGTTGTGTACAAACAGCCATACAAAATGTGACCAAACCGGCAGAGTTAGTATTCAGCATTAGTGGACCAACGGACGTTTGTGGAAGTGGGCAATTACAAATATTAGATAATTTAGGAAACCTTAACGGTAACCTATCAGCCATTTGGAGCACCAATACTGGAAATATCCAAGGCCCAGTAAACCAGTTAATAATAAATGTAGATCAAATAGGCACACATAAATATTATGTGACCGTTTCTGATAATCTTGGTTTGCTTTGCCCAGCCAAAGATTCGATTGAAGTTACCGTACAAGAAGAATTGAAAGTAGGATTCAGAACCACAGGTGATGTCTGTGATGGTCGAATAGCATTGACAGCATTTGTAAAAAATCCACTCCCTGGCGAATCCTTTACATTTGATTGGGCAGACGGATCGCTTCCAGATATTCAGACCGTTATTTTAACGAACGATGTGCCTCCGGCTGCAAAGAATTATGGCGTAACGGTAAGAGGAAATTTAAGAGTCTGCACCAAAGTGGCAGACACCACGGTATTGGTCAAAGAGCCACTAGAAGTAACTGTCATTTCAGAGTTAGCCTGTGGCAATGGCAATCCGGTGAGATTAATCGCCAACTCTCCACAGGCAGGTGTTGCCTTTTCATGGGCTTACAAAGGCACGACTTTAGGTTTTGACACCCCTGAAATTCTGGTAGTTGATGAAGGGCTATATACCGTATCGGTCGCAAAAGATGGCTGTACCAAAGACGCCTCACTCAACATGACTAGGCTACCATTCCCGCAACCTACTTTACCAGAGAAACCGGTGATTTGTGCGCAGGACACTGACCCTGATAAAAACTCCGTAGCACTCGATGGTGGCGATGGGTTTTCTGCGTATCAATGGTCATTAAACGGCACAGTGGTGGCTACCAGCCAAACCTACACAGCGGTGCAAGAGGGTATTTACATTATAAAGCTAACGGACGGTTTTGGATGTGAAAATGAATTTGAAACTGAGGTAGTCGAGGATTGTACGCCTACCATTGCAGCGCCAAATGCTTTCAGTCCGAATGGTAATGGACAAAATGAAACATTCAAAATGTTTCCAATATTTGTGACCAAATTTGAAATTCAAATTTACAATAGATGGGGTGAGTTAGTCTATCAATCAACCGACAAAAACTTCCAATGGGATGGTACCAAAAAGGGCAAGGCATTACCGATTGGTACCTATGCTTATGTGGTTCGATTTAGCAGTGAATATGACAAGAGCGGCAGAGAATATGTGCAAAGAGGTGGTGTGACCATAGTGAAGTAATTGATGTTTGGAGTTGTAAATGCGATGAGGTTGTATAACTTCTGACAACTATTACAAAGTGGATGATCGGGAAATTGAATAACGAATCAATAAAACAATTTAAACCAACAAATATGAAATTAGGAATATTATCAGTGAGCCTCACTGTCAAAGACATCAACAAGTCAAAAGAGTTTTATGAAACCCTTGGATTTTCGATATTTGGGGGTGATATCAAGAAGAATTATTTAATTATGAAAAATGAGAATCCCCTTATTGGTTTATTTCAAGGAATGTTTGAAAATAACATCTTGACTTTTAATCCTGGGTGGGATGCAGATTGTAATGTGCTTGAAGGTTTTGATGATGTTCGCGAAATCCAAAAAACAGTAAAAGAAAACTTTTGGATAAAAAGAAATTTAACGAGAATTATG
>CAYRIF010000002.1:0-38863 GCA_964424205.1 uncultured Roseivirgaceae bacterium
ATACTTTAAAACATCTTCATTTGGCACCTTATTTACATAGGTGGCATAAAATTCTGGATATTCATTCTCACTTGGTCTTTTTATCATTTTTTCACACTTTACTAATTACCCCTTATTTATCGTCATCATCAAACCATGAACTATACATGATATAATTTTTTGATGTCCTAACAAAAACATTTTTCAAGTCCCCCTCAACACGCTTTACTTTTTTTGCAGGTACTCCTGCAAAAATACTACCTTCTGCTACAATTGTATTTTCCAAAACCACCGCTCCTGCAGCAATAATAGAATTACTATGAATCACTGCATGATCCATCACAATTGCACCCATCCCAATCAGTACATTATCTTTGATGGTGCACCCATGCACGATGGCATTATGCCCTATGGAAACATTCTTTCCAATTATAGTTTTTGCCTTCTGGTAGGTACAATGAATCACGGCACCATCCTGAATATTTGTATTATCACCTATCTCAATAGCGTTTACATCTCCTCTTACCACCGCATTAAACCATACACTACAATGAATACCCATCACGACATCTCCAACAATTGTAGCATTATCGGCTAGGAAACATTCCTTTCCAAACTTAGGTTCAATACCATTTACAGATTTTATCAGTGCCATTTTCGAAGATATAATGCAAGCCTTCAAAAGTGTTTAATTATTACGATATATACAAGTGTATAATTCAATTAATGCATTTCAATAATTTTTACTTACCATTTACCCTTCAAAGCAAATAATCACAAAAACACTGCGTGCCCTTCGAAATGTAATGAAGAAGGGATTACTGATTACTGATTACTGATTACTGATTACTGATTACTGATTACTGAAATATAAAAATTTTAGGGGACAATATATTATCTTTGTTGGATAAATAAACAACAAAAGTGGGATGAAAACCGTTTTGCATATCAACATGCCACGTAAAACTTATTAACACATGAAAGAAGTATATATTATATCAGCAGTTCGAACACCAATCGGAAGTTTTGGAGGTGTTTTGTCTAGTTTAACCGCCATAGCATTAGGCTCAACTGCCATCAAAGGAGCTTTGGTAAAAGCCAAGGTTGAATCAAAAGAAGTAGATGAAGTTTTTATGGGCAATGTTATTTCTGCCAACCTAGGACAGGCACCTGCAAGACAAGCAGCCATCGCCTCAGGAATTGGATACAACGTCCCTTGTACTACCATCAATAAGGTATGTTCGTCAGGTATGAAAGCAGTGATGCTAGGTGCACAATCCATCATGCTAGGGCTCAATGACACAGTAGTTGCAGGAGGAATGGAAAGCATGTCAAACATACCGTATTACATTCCAAAAGCACGATACGGTTATAAATATGGCAATGGGGAAATTGTTGATGGGCTGCTAAAAGATGGTTTATGGGAAGCATATTATGATTTTCCAATGGGGAACTGTGCCGACAATACAGCCAAAGAAAAAGGCATCAGCAGAGAAGCACAAGATGAGTATGCAATCAATTCATACAAAAAATCAGCCGCCACAACAGCGGCAGGCCTTTTCAAAGATGAAATCGTTCCTGTTGAAGTACCACAAAGAAGGGGTGAACCTTTGGTTGTAAGCGAAGATGAGGAGTTTAAAAAAGTAAAGTTTGAAAAAATCCCTTCGCTCCGACCTGTTTTTTCAAAAGAAGGAACCGTCACGGCAGCCAATGCTTCCACAATCAATGATGGAGCATCCGCACTGCTACTCATGAGCAAAGAAAAAGCCGAAGCGCTTGGTGTAAAACCAGTGGCTAAAATACGGGGTTTTGCAGATGCTGCACAAGACCCAATATGGTTTACCACTGCTCCTTCTCTAGCCATTCCCAAAGCAATGAAACATGCAGGTGTGACAGCAGACAAAGTGGATTTTTATGAAATTAACGAAGCGTTTGCCGCCGTGGCTATTGCTAACAACCAAGAACTTAATTTGGATCCTGAAAAAGTAAATATATTTGGCGGAGCAGTTTCCCTTGGGCATCCACTTGGCGCATCAGGCGCAAGAATCATTACTACACTAAACAATGTGCTCCACCAAAAAGAAGGAACAATCGGTGTGGCAGGAATTTGTAATGGTGGCGGCGGTGCTTCTGCTATTGTGATAGAAAAGGTATGATTGTTGTATTGTAGTAAATAGGATAGTCTTAGCATCGTTAATATCAATATTGATATATGATTTATTAGCAAATGAAATTTCTAAGTATAACATTACTCACCTGCATATTCTATTCAGGAAACATACTGGCTCAAACTCCTGTCACAACCTACTACGACTCGCTACACGTCAATATCAAAGAGACATACAGTATTTTAGGAAATGACAAGGATCGTATAGATGGCACTTTTGTACAATACTACAAAGGAGGCGGCAAACAAGTAGTTGGCAATTTCAAAGACGGAAAAAAAATTGGAACTTTTGAAGAATTCTACCCCAATGGGCAGAAAATGAGGAAATTAGAGTTTGATAACAATATCAAAAACGGAGAGATTTTGGTATGGAATGAGGAAGGGAAACTCCTTCAAAGTGGACACTACAAAAATGACACACTCATAGGGAAATTTGTAATTTACTATGAAAATGGCAAGAAAAAAAGGGAAAGTACTATAATCGACGGGCTGCCAGAAGGTGCAGTAACGGATTTTTACCCAAATGGAAATATCAAAGAAATAAACAACTTTAAAGCTGGCAGACCTAACGGATTATATCAATCCTATCATGAAAATACCCAGCTAAGGGTAACAACTAATTACTTAGATGGAAGTATTGATGGTGTTAAAAAAATATATTATGAAAATGGGCAGTTAAAATCGATTACGCATTATACGAAGGGGGAAAAAGAAGGGGAATTTGAGCATTATAATTACAATGGCACATTGACACTAAAAGGATCTAACAAAATTATCATGCATGGCACTAAATCCTTTTCAGTATTGGATGGAGAAAACCTTACTTACTATGATAATGGCGCCTTAAAACATAAATATATGTATTATGATGGCTATCGAAATGGAGAAAATAAAACCTATTACCGCAATGGAAAGGTAAGTACAATCACCACCTATTCAAATCAGGAAGCCAATATCAAAAAAGTTGAATATTATGAAAATGGTAAACCTAAAAACACCACAACCTATAAAAATGGTAAGCCTGTTGGTACCTGGGAATACTTCCATAAGAACGGAAAAATTCGCATACGGGAAACATACCAAGCAGGCAGGCGACACGGCATCAGGCTAACTTTTGACGAAGAAGGGAACAAAATACTTGAAGAACCTTACAAAAACAATCTCATCATTGGTATTGTTAAAGAATTCTATCCTTCCGGAAAACTAAAAAGCGAGACCAATTACCACATTGGGAAAAAATCTGGAGAATACAAAAGCTATCATGAGAATGGTGTTGTTGCTGAACAAGGAAAGTTCATTAACAATCAAAAACATGGTATTTGGAATGTTTTTGACGGAAAAGGTAAATTAGTAAAAGTAGAAACATATAAAAGAGATAAGCTGGAGGAAGAACAGTGAATTTCTAATTTCTAAAAAAATTACACAACCCTACGTTACACAACAAGCGATATTGGACAAGAATATCTCCTTCCCCTATTTGTTTTATGCTTACCAATTCTTATTTTTGAACCATGGTTGATAACGCTATTAAAGAGACTCATTTCAATTTTAAAAATCAAACTGGTTTTTACAAAGGAAAGGTAAGAGATGTGTATTTTTTTGGTGATAAAATGGCGATGGTTGCGTCTGACAGACTATCCGCATTTGATGTGGTGTTGCCAAGAGCAATTCCCTACAAAGGGCAGATACTCAATCAAATTGCCATTAAATTTCTTCGTGAAACAAGTGATATCATTCCAAATTGGGTGATTGACGCACCTGACCCAAATGTAACAGTAGGACATAAATGCGAGCCTTTTAAAGTTGAGATGGTGATTAGAGGTTATTTAGCAGGGCATGCTTGGCGAGAATATAAACTAGGGAAAAGAATACTTTGCGGCGTAGCAATGCCCGATGGATTGAAAGAAAACGATCAGTTGCCAGAACCAATCATCACCCCAACTACTAAGGCAGACATAGGGCACGATGAAGACATTTCAAGGGAAGAAATTCTAAAGCAAAAAATTGTCGCTGAAGGTGATTATGAGCAACTCGAAAAATATACAAGGGCATTGTTCCAGAGAGGCACTGAGATTGCAACAAAAAATGATTTGATTTTGGTAGATACTAAATATGAATTTGGCAAAATAGACAACCGTATTTACCTAATCGATGAAATCCATACACCTGATTCTTCAAGGTATTTTTATAAAAACGGCTATGAAGAAAGGCAAAAAAATAATGAGGTGCAAAAACAGCTGTCCAAAGAATTTGTCCGGCAATGGTTAATAAAAAACGGGTTTCAAGGAAAAGAAGGTCAAAATATTCCTGAAATGACTGACGAATTAGTAAATTCGATTTCTAATAGGTATATTGAATTATATGAAAAAGTAACGGGTGAGGCGTTTCACAAAACCGATACCTATAATATTTTAAACAGAATTGAAAATAATATTAGTAAATCAATGAGCGTTAATATGCTTTAAGGAAATTGTTAGTTGCTAGACAAAAATATACATGAAATACTCCATAAATAAAACAGATAACCACTGTACATTCAGGCTTGACGAACAGAAACTGGACAGTACACTATCAGCAGATATAAAATCAGAATTCCTGACGCTACAGGCCGAAGGCGTTAAAAACTTAATATTTGACCTTTCAGAGGTAAAGTACACAGATTCATCTGGCCTAAGTGCCATACTAGTTGGCAATAGGGTTTTTACTGAACCTAATTATTTTATTCTGGCAGGAGTCAGTGATCACGTAATGAAGCTCATCAAAATTTCTCAGCTAGATAAAGTACTTAATATCTTGCCGACAGTAGAAGAGTCAATCGACGCCGTATTCATGCATGAAATTGAAAAAGAATTAGGAGAAGAAAGTGAAGAAGAAGATCAAATCTTATAATTATTAGACACATTGGGATTCGAACTCACAATTTTAGGTGCCAACTCAGCCAAACCGGCCTACGGAAGAAATCAGACCGCGCAAGTATTGGTCATTCAAAATATCCATTTCCTAATTGATTGTGGAGAAGGGACACAACTGCTACTACAAAAGTATCACCCAAAAACCAGTAAGATTGAGCACATATTTATAAGCCATTTGCATGGAGATCATTATTTTGGATTGATTGGCTTATTATCAACGATGCACCTTGGTCGAAGGACAAAACCCTTGTCAATTTATGGTCCTCCAGAACTTGCTGATATTATTACTTTACAATTAAAAGCCGCTAACACAACCCTGAGCTACCCCGTTGAGTTTCACAAATTAACAATGGATAAATCAACTCAAATATTTGAGAATGAGAAAGTCAGAATAGAAACAATTCCCCTTTCACATAAAATTCCATGCAATGGTTTTTTATTTAAAGAAAAACAAAAGCCAAGAAGAATTGACAAAGAAAAATTACCAGAAAGTTTTTCGCTTGTAGATAGAATTGCATTGAAAAATGGTGAAGATATTTTGGATGAGAGAGGAAAAGTTAAATTTTACAACAAAGACTACACACTCCCTCCTCGCAAATCAAGGTCATATGCTTACTGTTCGGACACCAAGTACAAAGAAGACATAATTCATCAAATAGCCGGTGTGGACTTACTATACCATGAAGCAACTTTTCTTAAAGATAGAGAAACTAGAGCAGCAGAAACATTTCACTGCACCACTGAACAGGCTGCTACCATTGCAAAAAAGGCAAAGGTAGAAAAACTCATTATAGGACATTACTCATCGCGATACAAAGACTTAACTGACTTCCATAATCAGGCAAAAGCTATTTTTGAAAATACAATTCTGGCCATTGAAGGCGAGGTGACTAAAGTAGTTGATTAAACAAAATCTATACATTATAATTCTCTTTGATGAAAATCATTATTACCATATTTCTTAATCTCCTAATTATCTCTTCTTTACATGCTCAGATAAAAAAAATTAATGAAAGAATTTTGGATTCAGTCAAGGTTATTCAGCAGGTTGACTCAATTAATACAATCCTTTTAGGAGAAAATGACACCTTAAAACTACCCATTGCTGATTCATTATGGCTGGATTCACTCCACGCTCCTAAAATGGTATATATACGAAAAAAGCTACTAGATTCTCTATTGAGCCCATTTTACATGCTGTCAACAGATACTATCGACAACGACACCATCGCAAAAAGTATCGTTTTCCTTCCTAGATATCGGATGTATATAGACAAATATACCAGAGATACTTCCTACATCTCTTTGCCGAAAACTACAGGTTTTTTAGACCTATTGACCAATACATCGAGGATAGATACTTTAAAAATATCGAACCATATTATGCCCCTAAAAATAAAACACGTGGAAATAAGTGAGGTTCCTGTATGGTGGGAAAACGAAAATAGCATTGAGCTCATCCTTAATGAAGTAGGTTTCCTCAATTGGAGTGCTGGTGGAAGTAACGCTATTTCAGGGGTATTAAAAATTAACCTAGCCCGCACATACAAGCAACAATACACGCTATGGATTAATCAAGTTTCAGTTCGTTATGGTTTAAACGTGCAGGAAGATAAAGGACTAAGTAAAACAGATGATGAAATCAAATTTGGTTCTACATTTGGCTACAGAAAAGATACCATTTCAAACTGGTACTACTCAGCAAAATTTAATTTCCAAACACAATTTACAAATGGCTTCAGATATCCTAATACTGACAAACCAATTTCTCGATTATTCGCTCCTGCCTATTTACACTTTGGTATAGGAACACAGTATAAACTAAAATCAAAATTATTCTCTCTCTACCTATCGCCCATCACACTAAAATCTACTTTCGTACTTGACAAAACACTATCAAATGAAGGTGCTTTTGGGATTGAGGGAGGCAAAAAAGCCAAACACGAATTGGGGGCATTACTACAGGGAAATTGGGAAAAAGAAATAGTCAAGAATATTGCCATGTCAAATACACTGGCACTGTATAGTGACTATCTAAACAAATTTGGAAACATTGATATTGACTGGGTTTTGAAATTTGATTTTAAAATCAACAGCTATATGAGTGCCAGTTTCAGAACCCACCTGATATACGACGATGATATCAAGTATAAAGAAGATATTGATCATGATGGAGAATTAGAAACTTTAGGGGCTCGTGTTCAACTAAAACAACAAATAGGTATCGGGCTTATTTATAAGTTTAAGTTATAATTATACCACATTAATTTTAAAAATGGTATTAACCCGGATTACAAGACTTTATAAAAAAAGTCTTATAATACGGGTTAAAAAAACAAAACAAAATAGCACTTCAACACCCACTTGCAGCTCACCATATCCACCATCAAAACTAAACTTTATTCCTGCACAATTTTTCTTATTTTATGATTATTACGGTCTGCTACATAAATCTCATTGTTGGCTGTAACCATAATGCCTGCGGGGTGAAAAAATTGGGCAGTAGCTCCTAAGCCATCTGTACTTCCTGAAGCACCATTACCCGCTAAAGTGGTAACTTCACCTGAAGGTGTTATTTTTTTTATCTTATTATTTTTGTAATCTGTTACGTAAATATTACCATCAGGAGCAACAGTAACCGAAGATGGCCTATTAAACATGGCCGCACTGCCTAGCCCATCAGCATCACCCTCACTTCTACCTGCAAAATAGGTAACATCACCAGTTGGTGATATTTTCTTAATTTTATTATTAGCTTGGTCTGCCACAAATATATTCCCATCTGAGTCTATACCTATTCCCTGTGGAAAATTAAATTGCGCCACCGTACCATTCCCATCACTATTGCCCGCCACACCTGTACCTGCAAATGTACTCACAGCCCCAGAAGCAGCAATGACCTTTCTGATTTTATGGTTAGACTGATCCGCAACATATAAATTACCATTCCTATCCATACCAATTCCTTGTGGGTGATTAAACTTGGCTACAGAACCTGCCCCATCTAGATCACCAGCTGTTCCCACTCCAGCAAGCGTAGTTACATCTCCATTCGGTGTCACTTTTCTAATTTTATGGTTACTATAATCGGTAACAAACATATTATCATCAGAATCAAAAACTAGTCCTGCAGGTAAATTAAACATAGCATTGCTACCATTCCCGTCCACATCACCCGCAGTACTTCCCGCAATTGTTATAACCTGCCCTTCTTTAGTGATTTTTTTAATTTTGTGGTTAAATGTATCCACAAAATAGAATTCTCCCTTACTGTCTTGAGCAATTCCCGCTGGTCTATATAACTCCGCAGAAGCTGCACTACCATCCAGATCCCCTTGCGTACCACTACCTGCAACAGTACTTACCGTAATTTCGGAAATAACATAAGTAAACTGGGGGCCAAGTACTGAAATGCCATTAGCCTCTACTTTTACTACCCCTGTACCAGCGCCTGCTGGCACGAATGCATTAATTATGTCGTCATTAACCGATTGGACAACCCCTTCTTTACTATTAAAGAAAACCTTTACTTTTGCAGCATCTGTCCCAAAATCACTTCCACCAATTTTAACAAGCGTACCCTTCGGCCCTATGATTGGCGTAACACTGGCTATATTAGGGGCTTTTGTAACCTCAATGCCACAATTAGATATTGACATAATAATTATAAACAATACTAGATTATATATTTTTTTCATAATACTTTATTTTATTTTATATAGAACATTATTCTTGAGTTTGTAAGTTTCTTGAAATTTAATAGTAAATACTTCCCTCTCTGGAGGTATTACTTTCCTTGCCATTCTTATTGACAAACGAAATTTTATAATAATATAAGTAATCAGGTTTTACAGAAGCATCTGTATAGCTTTCCTCTTTCACCGAAATCGTTTTTAGTAATATTGCCTTACTATTTCCTACACTCCTATAAATTTTGATACTTTTAATATCTTCAGAAGCAATTTGATTCCATGAAATAGTTACACCATTAGAATTCTTGTACACCCTTGGTTGACTAGGTGAAATAGTAGGAGAAAAATTTTCAGGAATAGCAATAGTTGAACTAATACTAACTATACTTTCAGAACCGAATAAATCCAAAGCTGTCACTTGATATGTATAATTTTGTCCAGCTTGAACCTCATTATCATTATAATAATTCAAATACGCTTTTAAAGTATCATTTGGCATTAACTGAAATGACCCACTTTTTCCCACCTTCTTGTATACCTTGTAACCCAACAGATACTCATTTTTTATCTGCATATCCTGCCAATACAATTCAACTACAGCATCGCGTAATATGGTTCTTAGCTTTTGTGGGGCTTCAATTTTTGGTTTTATTCCAGGAATAACATAAACTGTATCGGAAAATAACCCCAAAGTATATGCATCGTTTTCAGCCTGTAGCAAATACTGGTACATTTCTCCTGCTTTTAAGTTTTTATCTATGTCCTTATATGAAAAAGTATTTTTACCATCTGCTGGTATTAAATTTGATACTAAATTGAAAATTTCTGAACTCGCCGTCGCCCTATACACATAAAATCCATTGGTGTATGGTTCGTCGTATTCCCATGAAATTTCAACCCCCTGCGCAATGGGTGTTCCTTCAATATTTTTTGGTGCAGGTAGTTGGTTTGTGTTGTTCTTAATCATAGCTGCTATTTTTGCTGATTTAAATTCTTGATGGGTACCTCCATTAATTTTTAAATAGTAATAATAATTCTCTGAGGCTTGTGGTATGTGGTCAATAAATTCTGATGAATTAGGTGGTAAATTCATAATTTGCTCATAGCCATCATCATAGTTATCACTGCGCCATATTTGAATATTACTTGCAATAGCACTTTTATTCAATTTCCAACTTAGTTTTATTTGATAGTTTTCTAAGGCTTCAGTATGTAAACTGGTTATGGGTATCAGGTTTTCAGTTTGCAATTTTCCAGCCGTAATTAGTTCTGATATTTCTCCAGCATTACCATATAAATCAACAGGCTGTATATAATATTTGTATAATGATGATTTTTCGGTCGTCGTATCTAAGGTTATTAAATGTAATCCTTCTTTATCATTTGAAAAACCGTTTTTGGTTACAATTTTCTTAAAATCCTGGGTACCAAAAAAAGCCCTATAAACATTAAAAAGCGTTAGGTCTTTTTGTTGCTCAACCACCCATTCCAAAAATACCGCTTCATTTACGATATCCTTCGAAAACTTTTTAGGTGTAGGAAGGTTTGTTTTTACCCTATTTTTTATAGACTTGAGCTCTTTTTTAAATACTTCTTTTCCGTTTCTAACCAAAGTTATTCTATACTGATACGTTTTATCTTTTTCAACTTCAGTATCCAAAAAGGCGGTTCCTGCAGTAATAGCGATGATTGGTAGCTGATCTGCCCTATATAAGCTATCATCGGTTTTGTTCGTTTGCAGATAATTGAATACCCGCTTGATATCATTTTCTTGTAACGCAAGAAGATGTTTAAAATAGTTTGCTGCAGCAGTTGCTCTTTGCTCAACTTCCGCCATACTTAATGGAACTGTTACTTTAGCTATTTCTTTAAATTTTTTATCAGAAACACTTTTTCGTTCAAAAAGATAATAGCCATTCTTTGGTAGTTCTCCATTTCCGAAAACAAACAACCCATTTTCTACGGCTACCGCACCTTGATTCTCCAAGTTTTGAGCATATCCAAATGCCATACTAAACAGTACGAAGCAAATGGTTAAAGAAGATATACGTTTCATATACAAGAATATTAATTTTTACAATTACCAGTTAGACGACAAAGGTGCGCCACTACAATTACCAAAATCAAAAGACACCTTGGTATTTCCACCCGAATCAAGGTGCATATTAAGTTTCACAGCCTCACTAAAACCTGCAGCAATACAACCTTTGCATCCAGCTACTAATGTCGGAAAACATTGTTTTATATGACCACTAACTGAGATACTTCCACAGCCATCTAAGTTAAAATAACCAGTGGCTGTTTGATACGTGCCTTTGATACCTAATTCCGCTCTTGCCTCAGCACCAAGAGTTGTACAGGTAATAGAGCTTGCTTCAAAATATACATGGGCGAATGCCATTATGCCAATACCAAATTCATCGCCACCACTATCAAAATTCATCCAAACCCTGGCATCCAACCCTGCTTTTGCACCTAAGGAGGCACTCAAAATACCTAAATCAAGGCTCCAATCAGGGATATTTATAACCGGTATCTCTTTTTTGCCGGTTACAAAAAGCCCAGAAACACCATTTTTAATGGTAGGAGGTACATTTTTATCATAGGCAAATTGCATGATATTACCAGTAACATCTGGGGCTAAAAAATCAGAATCTCCTACAATTAATCCCGCTGAAATTTCTCCAATTCCCGGCGGGGTACCAACACCTCCTGCCATAAAATACCAACCCTCACTTCCCATCAAAAAATCTACCGCCCCTTTAAATTTCATTCCGCCAAGGGGTTGATCTATATTTAGATGTCCTAAAAATCTTGAATTTTTAATATCATAGGTTAAGGCAATATCTCCAAATGGCGTTTCTATATTATCTACATCTATACTTTCGCTATCGGCAGTTATGCCACCATGTACGGTAAAAGTTTGGCGTTGCCCAGGCCCAACCCCTTTAAAACCATCCAATTCACCACTAAAGGTCAATTTATCCCAATCGTTGTTTTTTCCTAGTTTAATTCCGCCTTTGATATCTTTAAATTCGGAATCTGCTCCACCAAGTTTCATGTTTTGGTTGGGTTCTATTACGATACCTATCTTAGACGTTGTTTTCGTGACAGATGCCACTAGATTGATTCCTTCCTTATCCGTTAATTGACCTTTTGCCTTAAAAAAACCCTCTCTAATCTCGGTGTCTTTTAGCCTGTTCTTAACGGTGAGCGTTACATCACCTGGAACGTCAATTGAAAAATTTGAAGGAAATACTTCTGTGATAATTTTTGTACCTTCTTTTCTATATCTGATGGAGCCAGTGAATGATGGTACTCTTGGTATTCCTAAATCCGTACTCGTTATTACATCTAAATAATCGGCACCTATCGAAATATTAGAGGGCTGTACATCGATAATATTATAAAATTTCTCGTAGTTAGTATTTCCATCCAATGTTATTGTTTTTTCACCATTACTTAATAATGAGACAACACTTAAATTAAATTTTCTATTGGCATTAAATCCAGGCAACGTAAAACTTGCTGCTGAATTTCCGCTTCCTGTTATTAATAATTCCCAATGCGTTCTATTATCACTTCCTGCACTGTTTATTAAACCAAAGCTTGTGGTTGCATTTTTATTAACATTCAATGGGGCAATGCCACCTATTTTTAACCCGTTGACTTCAAAATCATCAATTAAAAAATTATCCGGTAGAATTGTGATTTTTTTAACCGGAACAATGACACCTCCTGTATTTATGTTTCCTTTTGCAATTTCTATTCCTATTTCTGGCTTAAGTATCCAATTTTTAGATTCAAATTTCCATTTCTCTAAATTGAACTTCAAAGGAGAACTGTTACTAATCGATTTTATTATTTTTCCTACTTCAATCACTACATCTCCTACTTCTATTTTTAATTTTTCAGGCGTTAACCCTTCTATTCTATTGGTGGTTATTAGTGAGTTTAATACAACTTTATTTCCTTTTAAATAAGATTTTGATGGTAAAGCATGGGTATTAAACCCTCCTAATTTATAGGTGAGTTCTTTTCCTTTTTTGTCTATGATCCCTAATTTTTCTTTTTTGGTATTTTCTACCGAAAGCGCTTTTAAATTGGTATCTGTACTACCTTCTGAAGCTGACAAATAGAGACTTTGTGTAAGGGTCAGAATACTTTTTTCACTGCTGAAGTTTGAATTTTCGACTTTAACAAGACTTTTAACTTGCCCCTTACCATTTATTGACAATAGTTTTAGTTGTTTAGATTCGTCACCTAATATGGCAATAAATGCATCGTTTACTTTTACATCTAGCGTTTTGTCATCTAAGGTTACACTGCTACCAACAGGAACAAATACTGGAATCGCCTGTTTTTTTTCGCCCGTTTTTTTTATTTTTAAATTGTGAAAACGCAGGAATGGTTTTTCGTTTTTTTCTTTTGATAAGATAATATTTCCATTTTCTGGAATATTCATCAATTTACCTTCTACAATGGTAAAGGTACCATCGGTCTCTTTTTTCTTTTTAATAATTACTAAATCAAAACCGAAAATAGAAGTTATATACACCTCTTTATCATACTCTAAATCAAAGTTAACCTCGTTTTCCGACTTGACTGTAATTTTTCTGCTTTTTGATTTAATATTTGGTCCCTCGGTGGTTAGTTTTGATGCAGTAAGCGTTATTTCGCCTATATCTTCGGCAATTCCATTGAGTATATAACGACCAGCATCATCTGTTTTGGCTGAGGTGTCACTACCATTAAAAGAGACTTCGGCATTTGCTAAAGGCTTTCCTTTTACCGTTACCTTACCCGTTATTTTCGCCGATTTTTTTAGGGAAGCATTTTCTAAAGTGGTAAAGTTTTCCGTATCCTTTATTTGTGGTGTCTCATAATTTTGCGTGACATATCGTTCTTCTTTTCCTTTAGGGGGTTCTATTTTAAAGGTAAATGGTCCATCCGAATTATTACTAAATTGTATGTTTACATATCCTTCGGCATCGGTAAATAGCGTGTTTGTAAAGGAAGGTACTTTTAGCAAACTGACTTTTGCTCTTGCTATGGGAATTCCTTTTGCTCCTCTAGCATTGGGATATAAATTGTATTCTACTACGCGAAAACGAATACGTTTCTTCTTTTTACGCAACACAATTTTAAGTGGTTCATTTTTGAATCTATTTCCTCTATTAATACTTATTAGTGTGTCTAGTACACCATAATTAGCTGCACTAGGGCCGCCTGCTTTTATGGTTAATTTTCTTTTACTCCCAGAAGGTGCTTTAAAAGAAAATACTTGTCCTTTACTCGCTAGCACAAAAACTCTAGAGGCATCGTTTGTACTTGTGGGGATAGTACCCCATTGCGTATCATGTACTGTCAGACCATCGACATTTATTTTTGCTTTGACAGGGTTTCCCTCTTCATCAACTACGTAGCCAGATATATAGCCATCTGGTATTAATACAAAATCATTATTAGGCAATTGCATACCCCAATCTAACTTCACTATATTTTTCTCTTGAGGTTTGAATCCCTTTCTAAAATAAAATAATACACGTTCCGGATTCCCGTATTTCGAACCTTTGTTTCTTACCTCCAAATTTGTAAATTTGAACTTTCCATCAGCGTCAGTTTCTCTCCAATCAATTCCTGGTATATTATAACTCGTGCAATTTTTATGTCTTATCAATAAGATTCTTTGTTTGGCTATTGACTTATCATTTTTTAAGGTCTTATCACTGTTTGGATTTTTTAATCGTCCTAGAATACTTGGCTTTGTTGGTTTCAATAAGAGTGTTGTGGTGTATTCTTTGACTTTTAGTTCATGATTCCATGTGATATTAGCTAAATCATCATTACCTAGCTGATCAATGGAGTAATGTGTATAAGGAAATACAACGGAGTATGTATCAATAAGATCAGGCATTATATCCTTTTGTTCTAAATAACGCTTAAATAGGGGTTTAAATGTTACTTGCGCCTGCTCATTTGGTGTTGCTATAAAAAGATACCTATCCTTGCTATTGTTTTGATTATGTTGTACTAGATTTTTAAAAATTATAAAACCGTTGTCGCCTGTTAAACCATGTTCAATGCGTTCTCCAAAATATCCTTCTCCTAATTCTTCTTTTCTTCCTTCATTGCTTGGAATATGTTTTGGAGTAGCTCCTCCTCTTAGTACATTTACTTCTACTTTATTTAATCCTTTATCAACACTTAGACCCTTATTATTTTTTTGCCATTTTGTATACACTTTTAAATTATAACTTCTAACCAAAGAGACAATTTTTCCAATGTTTTGGGATTCCCATGGTTTTAATATGATGTTATTATCAGGACTTAAATAATATTGGTTATTTACTTTTAATCGAAGTACTCGATATACATCGCCATTCATTTGATTCTGATTTTCTTGTTGCCCACCTTTGTTTATATCTGCTTCTACCAATCCATATTCCTCATAAGGATTGATAAAGTTTTCAAATGTAAAGTTACCATCAGCATCTGTAATTGTTGTTGCTAGTACTTGACCTTGCGTTTTTTTATGTTCATCATTCATAAAATCCGCTTGTCCACTACTCATAGGTTCAAATGTATAGGATCTTGAGTCTTGCCCCCCTCCTGGCACACTATATTCACCACTAAACATATAAGTAACCACTAAACTAACACTCACATTTTTTAAGGGTTTTGCCCCTGTCGGGTCTACATAATACCCTGTGCTAGGTACATTTGGTTTTCTGTCTCCAACAACAAAATTACCATGGTTGGTTATTGCATCATTCGCTGCTTTTCGTGAAGATAGACTTCCGTGTTTTTCTTGAAATTTATAAAGCAAGGTACCTGACAAACTACTTTTCGGCGTTGGGCTCGGAGTAATTGTAAAGGGAATCAATAAAGGGGTATCGTCTTTAGGCTCATTCGTTGGCGGTATAAAAGTATATGTATTGGGTTTCCATGTAAACCAACAGACTTCACTGCGCCCTTCATTTTCAAATACAGTGTTAAACTCCTCATTTTTAGCAATAACCTGCCAAGCATATCGTTTACCAGATTCTAAGGGCGGGTCGGTAGGGCCGTATAGGATAGAATTTTGCATTAGCGGTACCGTTTTTTCAAAAAAAGCAGGAGAAGTTGATGCTAAAAATGCCTGGTTAGGATCTTGATTTGGTAATAATTCAATCATCTTAAGCGTGTATTCGGTAGTCGAAGGATCTGCACCCGGTGGTATCGTCCAGCTAAATATTATATTATTATTACCTGTGGTGATGTCATCACCACAAAATGGATTAATAAGTTGGGGAGGTTCAATGGCTAGCGTCAAAGGGGGGGAAGTATTAAACATTGCACACCCTGCAGGTGCATCTTGCGAAATCGGTTGGAAATCATTATTGATGATAACTTTAACACAGATGGAATAACTTCCTTCTGGCAAACCATCGGTATAAATCTCACCAGCTGTTATCCCGGTAAATGTTAAATTTTCTACTTTAAACAATTCATCCAACTCATGAGCCGTCCCATTAAATGTTAAGGTTTGTCCTTTATCAATATCAAATAGTGGGTTGATATAATCAAAAGAAGTAATTGACTGAATTAGAATACCATTGTCACCTTCAAGTTGCATTCGTAAAAAAGCGCTAGAAATAGAATTCAAGGCGGATGTATTTGTTACCATTACTGTAACTTGCGTTTTAAGTTGGTCAAAAGGCACATCATAAGGTGGTGTTACAACAGTGTTTACAATCGTCTGACTAAAAAGCAATGTGATATTCAATAAAAATACACCACTCATTAGTATCGTTTTAAATAACCTAGAATGTATATGCATAACCAAAATCTATTTTTGTTTCTGAATAATTTAGTGGATTAATCCCCGTTACGTTCCCGTTGTTAATATGAGCTCTAAACGTGAATTGGTGCTTTTTTTCAACCTTATATTTTGCTGTAAATGACACGGTAAATGCAGTTTTATCGATTACTCCATTATTTTCAATATCATAATAGTTAAATGCAGCGGTAAGGTTCAATTTTTTAAATGCTTTAGAAATTGTCACTGATGGTCCGTAATTTTTAGTCGCTCTTGTGCTGAAGCTAAAAATGTTGTAGTTATAGCCGATTCCCATCGTAAATTGTTTCGTTAAATGTGAAAATGTATATCTTGGCGAGATAATGTTTGATTTGAATTCAGAAAATTGTGCGGTCATACTATTATCATCAGCTAAACGCTGATAATTCCATAAGAGCATGATCATATGCATATTTGTCTTGTTCTTATTAATCAAATTTACATTTTGTATCATGGTCAGCTGCTGGTTAATTTGAGCAATCTCTACCTGGTTGTTAATTGGTTTCGTACCCGGTTTTTGCGTAATTCCATAATTACTATAATTAACATTTAGGTTATATTTTTGTGTTGGCGAAAAATTAATATTCAGTGCGTAAATATTACGCTTAGTATGTGCGTTTTTAGTTTTAGATAAATTATCTTTTTGCACACCAAAACTTCCTCCAACTACCAATTTGTTTTTTGCTATTTTTACTCTTGGGGTAATGGTTATTTTTTCAATATCTGTCAAAAAAAAGTATGCTCCTAAAGATTTAAAAAGAGGATCAATTCTGTTATACTTCAACTTTATGTCGAAGGTTTTTTCTTTAAACCCAAGTGTTGCTTTAATTGCATCACCTATTCTAGTACCAAACTTTTCATTAATCAGGAAAGAAAAAAAGTTTGAAAAAGTATCATTTAACAAATGTGTATCAGGATTAGCAGTATTTGGGGTGAAAATACTTCGGGCATATTCCGCATCAAAAAATAATTTTTCAAAAAACAAATGGTGTGTGATGATAGAAGTGACCAGGTTTTCGGAAGGCGTTAATGTAGCAGGAAGGTTGGTATTCTCTATTGAATTTATTCGATCCTTCGCACGAAAAACAACAATGTCAAAACTATTCTTTTGAGTGCCATATCCAAGTTTCAAAGCACTTCCGACTCTCTTAAAAGAAGGCGTTTGGTATGACCCCCCAGGGTCACTACTTACTTCAATTGGTTTTAGAAACCGTCCCTTCATAAAGGAAATTCTGAAATTTCCTGGGGTAAGCTCGAGCCCCGCACCGAAAGCATTATGCCCTGCCAAACTATAATCTGACCATTTTATATTCCGGTGTCCCAGATGTGCCGTTATCCACTTATACTTTGGACTTAATCCAAATTGGTTAAATGGTTGTCTAAAATCACGTTGCTGTTCACTATATATAAATGAAAAAGGAATGTCAATTCCATAAATTGAAATAGTAGGATTACCATAAATCGAACCTCCAAAAGGAACACGATTTGATGCTCTTCCTTCTGCTGCAAAATAAGTTCCTCTTACGCCAATGCTCCCAGATATTTTAAATGGTTCTTGTTTTCCTATGTTTTGCACATCTTGCGCATTCAAACAAAAAACTTTAAAAAACAGAAAAAATAGTACTATAAAAAAAATTCTATTTATTCTTTTCATAGTGCCAAAAATAGCTTGACTAACACTACTAAACCATTACATATTTGTGTGATTTATCTTATAATATTATTACGCAAGGCTTTAGCCACAGCCTCTGCCCCACAATTAACATGGAGTTTAGTGTAGATATTTTGCAGATGCTTTCGAACAGTATCTATACTTATATAGAGCTCATTTGCAATTTGTTTATAGGATTTTCCATTGGACAGCAAAGTTAATACCTCAACTTCTCTATCTGACAAATTGAACTGGCGGGATGTTTTTGTATGCTTATCAAAGGTTCGCAACACACTTCTTGCTATTGAGGAACTCAAAGGAACCCCGCCATTATTAACATCTCTAACTGCATCTAACAACCGCTGTGGTGGCGTTTTCTTTAACAAATATCCGTTTGCTCCAGCACAAAGTGCTTCAAAAATCAATTTATTATCTTCTATCACAGTATACATCAATATCTGTGTCTTTGGAGAAACCTTTTTGGCGCGCCTGACACCCTCAACCCCATTAATCCCAGGCATATTAATATCCATTATAATTACATCTGGGTTGTTAATTTTAGTGTTTTCTTCAACATGCAGGCAATTTAAATATGCACCACCCAGAATAAGATCCTCAGAGGCATTTATTAGCATTCGTAAAGAACTCAATAGATTCTTATTATCCTCGTATATATCGACCTTGATGTGCATCTCAAATTATTAATATCGCCAAGATATGAACTTCTGTAAACAATTTATTTACATGAAAGTGTGATTTTAGCAAGAAAACTCAAGAACTATGGTGGTTCCTTTGTTCAATGTAGAATTAATTATAAGCTTAGCGTGCAGCTTATGAGCCCTACCCTTCATCGTTATAAGCCCATTGGTTTTATACTCCTTGTTAATTTCATAGCCAATACCATCATCCTTTATCATAAAATAAATATGCCTACTGTCTGATTTAATGGTTATCCAAACCTGCTTACATTTAGCATGTTTAATTATATTATTAAGTGCTTCCTTAAAAAAAAGATATAACTCCTTTCTTTTATCAGCTTTGATTAATTTATCATATTGGTGAATTGACACCTGCCATTCCAAAATAATTCCTGCATTTTCCAGTGTTTCATTCGTATATTGTTGCATTCTATTAATGATATTTCCTAACTTGTCATTTTTGGGATTAATATTCCAAACTATCTCTTCTAACACCTCACTAATATATTCGCTCTGTTCTTTAATAGATTCAATTATTGTCATTTTCGCTCCTTTTTCTTCTTCATCACCTGACAAAAAATCTGTAAGAATTCTAACACTACTGATAGATGCGCCAACATCATCATGCAAGTCTGATGATATTTGCATTCTCATTTTTTCCATCCTTTTCATATTAAAAATCTTCACTCGATAAAATACTATTGTTAGTGCTAAAGCAGAAAATATGAGCATCAGAAAAAACCAAATACTTTTCCAAAATGGTGGTTTTATAATGAAATAAATTGGCTTAGCTTCTATATAGTTAGATCCATTAACACACACTTTCAATTGTAATTTGTAGCTATTGGCTCCTAATCCTAACAATAGCAATTCACCCTTACTTTTTAACTCGACCCAAGCGTCATTAATCTTATCTAGCTTATAAAAATACCTGTTCATTCCACCTTCAGCATGGTTTATCACTCCAAAATTTACAGTGATATTGTTTTGTTGATAATTCAGTTTAATTACGTCATAAGCGTTGGCATCAAAAATCTCCTTACCAATATGCAATGGTTCAACATAAAATTTTAATTTCCGCTCCTTCGGTAAAATTGTATTAATATTTACCAGACAAAAACCATTGGTTGCACCAATAAATAGCGTATCCTTAGTTTTATTCCAAGCTTTAATACGCTCAGCTTCAGCTCCGGGTAGCCCATCCTTTTGAGAAAAACTCCAAATACGTCTAGTTTCATACTCCAAAATACTTATTCCCGCAGTAGTTGCCATCCAAATATTTTTATTAGTATCTTGATAAAGTTTATTAACAAAGATATTTCCTAAACCACTATCTTTAGATATTTCTTCAAAACTATTCTTCTTGATTGAATATACGAACAACCCAAGACGTGTACCAATCCAAATATTGTCGCGGTGATCAACCAGTAAATCATATATTAAATCTGAATTTATTCCACTATTTTTATCTATTTCAATTTTCTTGAAGCTATCTGTTTGACGATCCCATCTAATTAATCCGCCTCCACTACTATACCCCATCCAAAGATTACCACTATGATCTTCAGTAATTCCTAAAACACCACGGAGCGGAAATTTATTTTTATCATACAAGTAATGCTTCAATGTATCTGCTTTCAAGTCATAAGCAACAACACCGTTTCCAAACCCTAAACCAATCCATAAAATTCCTTTTGAATCAGTAAATTGAGTAGTAATTGGAGAATGCTGTATTGCATATGGTAAATCATCATGTTTCCACCGTAGATCCTTTTTATCAACAGTATTATGTATGAATAATCCATTTTGTGTTCCAATCCATATTATGCTATCATTGTGAAGCCTGATATTCCATACCATATCAGAACCTCGACTGCCATTAACAATTATTCGCTCAATATGCTTTTGTAAAGTATCGTATCGATACAAGCCCTTCCCATGTGTTGCTATATAGATACTTTTTCCTTTTTTGAGAAAATCAGTAACATTATCATTGAATCCATTTTTATTAAATAAGCTATCACAAATTGAAACCACAGAAAACGAATTTGATTGCTGATTTAGCCTAAACAAGCCCTCAGGATTTGCTGCATAGACCACACCATTTTTCATTTTCAAAAATCTAGTATAAGGTCTAAAATTTCTATACTCCTCGGTAATGGTATTACTACTCGCATCAAAAAAATAGCCAGTCTTAAATCGTGTGAAAGCCAATCCATATTGAGACTCATTTTTTTTTGAAGTTTGCCTTCTTTTGATAGAAACCTTTTCTGAATCATCATACTCCATTAACAAAGTACAACGATTACTTTTTATGTTACAATAATAAAAAGACTGAGACCCGTTAGGTTTTGGGGTGCCAATTACAATTGATTTATCCTGGGTAACCTGCGTATTAGATGCTATGTGTATATCCTCACAAAGAATTGATGTTGTTGGCAAAATAGTCTCTTCTTTCATATTGATATTAAACCACAGGTTCCTGTCATTTGTTCGGCTAAAATTTAAACCATTTATAACAAGCTGAAATTTACTAAGTGGAAAGCAAATAGGGCTTACCAGATGGGCGTGTGTTATATTTGGATGTTTTTCTAAAGAGACCGTAGCTATAGTTGCTAATTTACTGTTTAATAGGTGTACAGCCGTCTTAGTAAAAACCCAAAACGTATCTTCTTTTCCGATAATAACCCACCTAACAAAATTATCTTCCAAAAAATATCCTTTTTCATTCGACTCAAAAAACAAGCCATCAAAATCCAATGTTTTGGTATTTACAACACCTAAACCGAATGAAGTTGCCACCAAAATAGAATCTTTATTAATTGATAAGAGCTGTCTGATTCCTGCACCTAATCGTCTACCGTTTTTTGCAACCAGTGGTATTGACGTAGTACGATCGCCATCAAAACGCTTTAATCCAGATGTCCCTCCTAACCAAAGAAATCCTTGATTATCTTCTTCTAGTACATTGACAAACTGTAAATTGGAATACTGGTCTATTTGAATTTTTTGAAATTGTCTAACATCAAAAATCGAGTGATTCTGGGCTTCTACCAGAAAGCACAGAAAAAAGAAAATAGGTATACAGTATATCTTTTTCATGTCAATACCAAATGTAAACAAATATACACAATTACATTTATAGCATTTTAACACCAAAATGCCATCTATGATTCGTTTCTTTCCTGCCCGCTGGCAGGCGGGTTTACCCATGTCTCTTGACACAATAAAACAATCAACGTATTTCGGGCATTGACAAACATCGTATATTTTAGGAAGATTACTACCATTTAAGAAAACACTATCATCAATAGGATAGCATTCATATAAATAAAAAACAGCGTCAATAAATCTAAGCTGTCAACATATTAAAGCCTCATAAAATGGTTTTTTTTAGCAACTCTCCAAATCAAACCCGCCATGATTAGAATCAATCAATGCGCCATTTTCACATTTTAAAACTCGTTCCGGATAATCCTTGATGAGTTGATAGTTATGTGTTGCCATCAATATCGCTGTGCCGCTATTATTAATCTTTTGAAAAAGCTGATGGATACCATCCGCCACTTTAGGATCTAAATTTCCAGTAGGTTCATCCGCTACTAATAATGTAGGCTCATTAATCAATGCCCTAGCGATTACCACCCTTTGTTGCTCCCCTCCAGAAAGTTGATGCGGCATTTTATTTTCAATCGCACCCAATCCAACTTGCATGAGTATTTCAACAATTCTTTTTTTCATTTTCTCTTTGTTTTTCCAGCCGGTGGCTTTCATTACAAAGTTTAGATTCTCTGCAACGGTTCTATCATTAAGCAGTTGAAAATCCTGAAAAACGATACCCAGTTTTCTTCTAAGCATCGATACTTTGGAGCTTTTGATTTTTTTTAAATCAAATCCTGCTACCTTCACTTCACCTACTTGCAAAGGCAAATCTGCATATAAGGTTTTAAGCAGTGAAGACTTCCCACTACCTGTTCTTCCAACAAGGTATAAAAAAGCACCCTTTTCAATTTCAAAGCTCACATTTTCTAATACAGTCTGCTCCCCTTGAAAAATGGAAACGTTTTTTGCAACAACAACAGGTTCAGTAGAAAAAGGCATAATTAAATATCTAGTTTTTGTAATTTACCAAAGGGTAACTGATTTATCAAGTCTCTAAGCACCTCTTCCTTCCCTTCCAACCCATACTTTTCTAGTTTCTTAATTGGTCTATCAGTTCGAAAATAGGCGACCAAAATAAAATCATCATTCCGTAACTGAATGTAATCTGGTATTTTAGCTTTGCCCTTTATTTTGATAATGTACATTTAATTTTATGCCTGCGATTTTTTATAATCTGCTAAAAACGTAGCCAATCCACTATCAGTTAAAGGATGCTTCAGCAATCCAGTAATCACCTTCAAAGGACATGTTGCCACATCCGCGCCTATCTCTGCACATTCCAATAGGTGTGTGGTATGCCTCACTGACGCCGCCAATACTTCAGTCATAAAGCCATAGTTTTTAAATATAGTAACAATCTGCTCTATCAACGCTAATCCATTGGCACCAATATCATCGAGTCTCCCAATAAATGGCGAAACATAAGAGGCACCTGCCTTCGCTGCTATAAGTGCCTGACCCGCAGAAAATATCAATGTGCAATTGGTACGAATTCCCTTAGATGATAAATATTTAATGGCCTTAACACCATCCTTTAGCATTGGTATTTTTACCACTATCTTAGGGTCAATTTTAGCAAGTGATTCTCCTTCCTTAATCATTCCTTTATAATCCGTTGATATTACTTCTGCACTCACATTATTATCGACTATATCACAAATCGCTTTGTAGTGTGCCCTTATATTTTTTTCACCTTTGATTCCCACTTTTGCCATCAAAGATGGGTTGGTAGTCACACCATCGAGCACCCCTAAGTCATAGGCTTCTTTTATTTCATCAAGGTCTGCAGTATCTACGAAAAATTTCATCTAGTATTAGTTTTAAGTTTGAGGTGGTAAATTTAAAGGATTCCTTATCAATATAGAAATGTATCAACAAAGCATTTAAAAAAAGGAAAAAAAATGGCAAACCAGATGTCGCACCGCTCAACCATCTACCCTTGCTTCCTTCCAGACCTGGGGGATTCGACAGGAGCTAGTCGCACCGATTTGCCGCTGCAAAAGTAATCACTTTTTTATTTTCTAACGAATATAAATTATAAATTATTCAGAAAGCGCAAAGATGGCAATCACTGCAAGCAGTAAACCTACAAGCAGCATAGAACTCGGCATTACGGAATACATAATAAGCGAAATTACAATGGTGATTACTGGGGAAAGTCCTGTAAGTGGCACAACGACAATAGCCTTCCCGTACCTAAGTGCATAAACCAATGTTAATGCACCGATAGCGTTTAGTAAATGAATTATACCCGCCAGATAAGGTCCTTTAAAACCCCAATTTATTTCTTGGGAAAAATCTGTCATCAACAAAGCAACAGGAATGAGGACAACAGAAGTTACCATCATATAGAAGAAAATACTTTCCGCTTTCATTGTCTCATTAGAAAATTTCATTACATATGCTTGAATACCCCACATTAAGAAAACAAATACTGACAGTATGAGCCATGCATAGTTGCTACTATTATTTTCAGAAGGTTCTTGGTAAGACAAAAAGGCAATAGCTAGCAAAGCAACAACAATACCAATCCACTGCCTAATTCCTGCTTTCTCTTTTAGAAAAACCAATGAGAGAAAGATGGTAATCACAGGAAAAAGAGAAATTAATGGAAAAACAATGTATGCAGGACCATCCTTTAAGGCTTGAAATAATACCAATTGCCCACCTGCACCTAAAAGACCAATCAACGAACCAAGAACAATGGATCTTTTATCAATTTCCAATTTCCATTTGATAAAGTATAGTGCCACTAAAGCACATGGAATCATGGTTAAAGTCCAAACCACATATCCCAGCGTTGCCGGAAATCCAGCGTGCTCTGGAATTTCTATAAAAGCGCCCCAAACTCCCCAAAAAACTGTTGTTATCAATGCATATAATAGCCAAGGATTTTTTTTCATCTTTAGTGGATTTGTTGTTTACTTTAAAACTATAATATTTTTGTAAATTGATAAAATTTGACTTGCAATCTAGTAAATAATACAACATTACAAAACTATATTAATAATTTAATAAAAGTAAATACTATATTTACATAAGGAAATATAACATTATGTAATTTATAATAACGAAATGAAGAGTATATTAGGGACATTCAGTACAATAAGGATTTTAATATTAATGGGTATAATATGCTCTTTTGCCAGAGTTGATGCACAAGAGTTTTCCGATTTGTCCTATACTCCTAGTGATGAAGATTTTGGAAATCCTGAAAGGGGTTTTATAAAGTATACGTCAACTTATAGTGACAATTATAGCCTTCTTACAAAACCACAACTTGAAAGATACATTGAAAACGACAAGGCTTTCATGATATGGCGCATATTATACCTGAAAGATTTTGTAGACGCTCCTATCTCAGCAGATTACTTAAATAATCTGCAAACTGATTTTGACTTATTAAGAGAAGTAGGAATGAAGTGTATTATCAGATTTGCCTATACAGATACTTTTGTAAATGGTTTTGGTAATCCTCCATATAATGATGCCACTCCATCAAGAATACTACAGCATATTGCTCAATTAAAACCAATTTTACAGTCTAATAGTGATGTAATCGCCGTTATGAATGCGGGTTTTGTTGGCACCTGGGGTGAATGGCACTATACCGATTATTATACTACTTCTGGTAATTTAGAAAACCCAAATGACATGGATTGGGACAACAGAAGAGAACTAATTGAAGCGTTACTAGATGCATTACCCGCTGATAGAATGGTTCAAGTAAGATTTCCAATAGCAAAATATAGAGTAGCCGAATCTGAGATACCAGTAAACGAAAGCAATGCCTATAACGGGTCTTTTAAATCTAGAATAGGACATCATAATGATTGTTTTCTTGCCTCATCAACAGATTTTGGAACATACAAAATTGATATTGCTGCCGAAAAGTCATTTCTAGCGTTAGACAGTAAATACTTAGCCGTTGGCGGTGAAGTATGCGCTCCTTCTTCAAGAACAGATTGTACAATTTCTTTGGAAGAAATGGAAAGATTTCACTGGGACTATATGAATGCTGATTATAATACTGCTGTACATAATCAATGGAAAGAAGAAGGGTGTTACGAAGAAATTAGAAAAAGACTGGGATATCGTTTTAGGTTGATTTCTTCTAAAATCCAAAACCAAGTACAACCTGAAAATACTTTTGGGATTGAAATAAAACTAACCAATGATGGATTTTCCGCCCCATTCAACCCTCGAGAGGTAGAAATTATATTGAGACATGAAACAAACGGCGCTACATATAAAGTTAAAATTACTAACGTGAATCCCCAAAAGTGGTATGCAGGAGACATACAAACAATTAACTTTGAAGCTGGTATTCCCAGCACTATGCCTCATGGCAATTATGAAGTTTTCTTAAACCTCTTGGATCCCAGAACCTCATTGCAAAACCACCCAAATTTTTCAATGAGATTAGCCAATGAAAATACCTGGGAATCAACTACAGGTTACAATCACTTACAGCACAAAATTATTGTCAATGGTTCAGCTGAAGGAACCATCTTTGGTGGTTCAGATTTTTTTACAGAATTCATTCCAGGCGGAATATCGGCACTTTCTGCACCAGATGGTTTTGAAGTAAATCTATCCTCAAGTAATCCAACATCTCGAATTGATATAACATGGAATGATATGACTGGAGAAACAGGTTATACATTGAAACGGTCTGAAGATGCGCAAAACTATGTTGAGATTGCCAACCTTTCGGTAGATCAAACAAATTACACAGATGAAAATCTAAAGGAAAAAACAACGTACTATTATAAATTGTATGCTCTTGATGAAAATGGCATTTCTCTATCTAGTAATATAAAAAGTGTCACTACAGCGGGGGAAAATATTACCTCTGTGAAAAAATTTGATCCACTTACAAGCATTCGCATATATCCCAATCCACTAAAAGGCGTATTGAATATTGAGGTCAATTTAAGTAAGATACAGAGGGTAAAGATTAAACTATTTGACATAAATGGTCGATATATTGATACCATTCATGATGGTGTTCTTACAAAGCAGCAAAATCAAATTACCTGGTCAAAACATATCAATAAAGGAATTTACCTTGTGAAAATTGAATATCAAGCCAAAATAAACAGTGAGATATTAAGATTAATAGTGCCATGACAATATTTTATATAAGTATATCCATATTCTCCATGATTCTACAAAAATAATGAAACGAAATACTGTAAACCCTTTTTACTTTCATATTTATTTGTTAATATTGTAAAGCATAATAAAAAGTAAAATCTTTAAATTATAAAAAATGAAAAATGTATTATTAAGTTCGAGTCTTGTGCTTTTAGTAGGATTAGTATTCTTTTTATCTTCCTGCGGAAGTGATAACCCAGATCCAATTGCTAAACCAACCGCTTCATTCACATCGGTTTTAGAAGGAAAAACAGTAACATTTACAAATACCTCAACCAATGGCGAAACCTACAGTTGGGATTTTGGTGATGGAGAAACAGCTGCTACGGAGTCCCCTTCGCACACCTATGTGGCAAATGGAACATATGTAGTGAAATTAACTACTACAAACGCTTCGGGAAATGATGAATCTTCTGCCGCTCTAGAGGTTATTAATGTAACAATTGATGGCAATTTTTCTGAATGGGCAGATGTTGCAGCTGTAAACAATACTGGAACTGGCTCAATTACTGAAGTTAAAATTGACAACTTGGCCAAAGACAAACTTTACGTATACATCAAGGGAACTTCTGAAATGACTTCATTTTTTGATTTATTTCTTGATTTAGACTATGATGCATCTGGCGCTGCTGACACAACAGGATTTATAGTTTCATTGTATCCCGCTGTTAAAAAAATGGGAGCAGATGTATTATTCGAAGGATTCTTTGGCAGCACTCAGGGCAGAGCAGATTTTGGTATGTTCTACGGTGTATTTCATGCTGATGCTGGTAATGATTTTGGTGCCAGAGATGAGCCAACTCTAGATGCCAATATGATTGCCTATTCAGAACTTGTTAGTGTAGATGGAGGATTTGCACTTGAATTCTCGATTGATTTAAGTTTTGTCCCGTCAGGAGTGGCCGTTAATGATAATATTCAAATATTTATTGACGAGTGGGATAACGGTGTTGATGGTAAGAATTGGTGGGGAGCCTTTTCTGGACATTTTCCTACACAAGGGGAGGATGATTCATCGCCAATCGTTTATACATTCAAATAGTAAATATTTAATTATCTGGAGGTTTACAAACCTCCAGATAATTACTACTAAAAAGGAGTCAGTGTGCTGGCTTCTTTTTTTATACTCATTAACCTATCATATAACCAAATTGTGGTTGCAGATTCAAATAGATAATATGTACTGGTACATTGAGGAATCGTGGTTGGTAAACAACCAAGAGAGGGAAAAATGATTTGTAAGTACATTCCTAAATATTGGTTACGCACCTACGAGCTTCATTATTTTAATTTCTGTTGCTACAAACAGTTAGCTCCGTTGTAGCCATCAAAAATACCATTAAGCATATAATTTCCTCGAAGCTATCATTAAAATGTGCTTTACTGTTATTCAAATAGATAATATGTACTGGTGTATCGATTGGTTGCGTTCGATGCGTTTTTTTAGCTTTACGCCATAGCAAAAATATAATAAGCTTACTTAAAGAATACACTAGTAAGACTAGGAGAATTCGTAAGTACATGAAAAAACCACCTATAGTGTTACAGGTAGTTTTAGCCAAAATAAGTTTGTCAAACGAACAAAATATAGTTTATTCATTCTGTACACAGTCGGGATTCGTATTCAACTCTTCATCAGGTATGAAAAATATATTTCGCTTATCATCCCAAGGAATTATTTGCGTACTTTCTCCTGGGAGTAAATGTATCCCCTCATAAGATCTGTCCATGTCTCTTTTATTTCTAAATTGATCAAAGCTTCTATGTCCTTCATACGCCAGTTCCAATCTTCTTTCCTCTAAAACGATATCTAAAGTGGATCTTCCCCCAAGATTAGAAGCATCATATAGTGCATTCCCGCTCAAGCCTGCTCTTACCCTTATTGTATTTACATCAGCAATTGCCTCAGCATCCATACCTATTTTTGCTTTTGCCTCCGCCCTGTTTAAATACATTTCGGAAAGTCGCAAATATTGCGGAGAAGCAAGATTTACAATTCCATCTTGCCCAGAAAATTTCAATACATATCGTACAGGAAATCCATTTTTTTTCTTCCCAGTGATTAGAATTAAATCGTTTCTTACGTCCTCAGGGTGTTGCTGAATTAAATCCAAAAAAGTTTGAGAAACAAATACTTCTCCCCAACCAGCATTATTTCCATCATCATAATACATCGACCCTATAGATCCATTTTTTCCCCAATCATCTTGTGGAGCGATATGCTTTATTATAAAAATTGATTCCGGTGATTGAGCAGTATTTGCAAAATTATCAATATATGCTTCCCTTGTAGCTAACGAAAATCTTGAAGAATTGATTACTTTATCAGCATACTCTATTGCTAAATCATTCTTTTCCATATAAAGATACACCCTGCTCAACAGTGCCCATGCGGCTTCTTTAGAAGCATACTCGTTACCTCTATTGGCATTCATAAGCTCTGCCCCTTTCAATAAATCACTTACAACCTGGTCATAACTTTGTCCAACTGTGGCCCTTTCTTGCTCCTGAGGTGATGTTGGATTGGTTTTAATAATTATACCTGGGTTATCAACACCATGCGTATAGGGAAATGCGTAGAATTTAAGTAAATCAAACTCTGCCATTGCTCTTAAAAAGTAATTCTCTCCAATGAGTTGGTCTGTGTTTTGATTTAAGCCTTCTTCTGCATTTTTAATCACCAAATTAGCACCTAGGATAACTTTGTAGGCTAAAAACCAAAAATACGACGTGTTTTCTTGACTGACCACATGGTTTCTTGTAAACACCAAATACAAAGGATCACTTGAAAACTGTGTGTACATCACATTGTCTCCTGCAAACTCACTTAACTGATACAGATGTCTAACATAGGTGTTATTTCTATTTTCAACTCCTCTGAACTCAAGCACATCCTTTAAAAGAGCATAGCTACCATCCGTGGCAATCTTTACTCCAATTTCTCTTGAGAATACATTTCCAATCGTTTGTTTATTAGACGAGTCCACATTGAGGTCGCAACTTGCCAAAACAAACAATACGACAAATACAATATCTATACTATACCTTTTCATTCTATTAAAAATTTACATTAATTCCTACTTTATACTGCTTGCTAATTGGGTATTTAAGATCCGACAGACCGGGTAACTCAAACGCACCGGCAGTCATGTTCACATCAGGATCTAGTCCTGAAAACGCTGTAAAGGTCGTCAGGTTATCAACTCCAAATGAAATAGTTGCTCCACTAAAACCCGCCCAATCTAAAACCGATTTTGGAAGATTATATGACAGTGATATATTTCTCACTCGTAAATAATCGCCTTTTTCCATATACCTTGTAGAAGTAAAATGTGAGCCATCGGTATCTCCTCGCGTTACAATTGGATGAGTAGCAATATCACCAGGTTTTTGCCACCTGCTCCAACCATCTTGTAATTTCATAAAATTTATTCCTGTATTGGCACCATCAGAATCTATAAATTCTCTTGTTCTATGATATATATAGTTACCCATTTGATACGTCAACAAGAAGCTAAATGTAAATCCCTTAAAGGACAAGCTATTGCTGAATCCGCCAGAAATCGTTGGAATTGCTGACTCATTTGGCTGAAAAGTTGCTTCGTCGTATATTGATGTAGGTGTCCTATCAATAATATTTCCGTCAGTATCATAGGTTAGTTTCTCCCAAATTGGTCCACCAGTAGCTGGATCCACGCCTAACCATTTAGGCATATACCACATAAATGCAGGAAGCCCAACCTTATTTATTTGTCTCACTGAATTACTTGCTAAAAATTGTTCATCGGTTATATCAGTTATATGGGTAATTTCATTTGAATTTCTGGAAATATTAAAATTTGCAGCATAATTAAATGCTCCAAACTTCTTATGATAGTTCAAAACCACCTCGATACCCCTATTGCGCATTGCGCCAATATTTTCCCACTTTGCTTCATACCCTTGTGACAGTGCTAGTGGATTGAAAAATAACATCTGATCCACAGATTTCTGATAAACATCTACATTAAGTTCAAGGTCTCCTTTAAAAAGAGATATGTCAAGCCCTAAGTTTGCAATGGTCGAAGTTTCCCATCCAAGTTTAGAGTTTTCAGGATTATCAGGATCTCCAGCCGGCTGTCCGTTATATTGTCTATTGAGTTTATAAGTTGGCAAGTAAGCTAATGCCCCTGGTCCGCCAGAGGACGATTGTCCATCATTTCCGACAAGTCCATAACTCAGTCTAAGCTTAAGTATGTCAATAGCAGAAGAGTTTTCCATAAACGCTTCATTAGAGATTAACCAAGCGAAGGATGCGGCAGGAAATTTAGCATATCTCACATCAGGTGCAAAACCAGATGAACCATCTATTCTGTACACTAGCGTACCAAAATATTTACCATCATAACCATAGGTAGCTTCTCCAATAAATGAAATACCCTTACCCCTCAAATTAAAACCACTAGCGGTAGATACCGATGAGCCATCAGGTACTTTAATCGAGGGTGATAAGTTTTCAGTAGTCGCACCAAGAGTTTGAAAGAAATTGGTTGATCCCTCATGTGCAATAAATCCACCCAACTCATGCTTGCCAAAAGACTTAGACAATCGGAAAAACGAAGTAGATAATACGCCCCACCCATCTTGTTGAAAAGCATTCACTATTCCATTTTTAGCACTTCCTTCAGAGGTATGTGCGGAATAGAATTCTGAAAACCTAGCATTATTATAGGTCAGCCTAGTTCTATTCTCTATACTTAACCAATTTGTCAGTTCATATTTTGCACGCATGCTCCATGCAACATCAAATCCACCAGAACCGACTTCATTCTTACCTGTTGAATTTAAAAAATTTCGTCTAAACTGCCCATACCACTTCCCATCGAACTCGGAGGAGCTGACAAACTTTGTTTTTCCGTTACTGTCATAAGGAGAATCCCAAGGCATACTATAGTAGGCGTCCTCAAACCAAGAAAAAAATCCACTCTTGTCTTTAGTGAATTGGATATTCACATCAGTTCCAATGGAAAATTTTTTGACATTATTCAGGGCAGCTTTTAATTTTATATTTAATCTTTTAAAATCTGTGTTAACAAAAGTACCTTCTTCATCATAGTAATCTGTATTAAATCCGTACGCCAAATGTTTAGACTTCCCTCTAACGGAAAAATTATAGTTTTTAACCATGGCGCTTTTAAATCCTGCATCTAACCAATCAAAATTCTGATCCTGTAGTTCCTCAGGCCTATTTTTTAAAAAACCAATAACATCATCTCCCCACATTGTCCTTTGGATTTCATATAAATCAGCACCATTTTCCATTCTAAAATTTCCAGTTGATATTTCCTTTAGTCCCATGTTTGCAGAGAAAGAAAATTCAGTTTCATTAGAAGTTGCCGTTTTTGTGGTTACAATAATGACACCTGCTGCTCCCAACGAACCATATAATCCAATGGCCGCAGCATCCTTCAGTACGGTTACAGATGCAACATCACTGGGTACAAAATTACCGCCAATCATACCATCCACAACAAATAAGGGCGCTCTATCTACACTAACCGAAGTAATCCCCCTTAATCTTATTTGTGCCCGCTCCCCAGGCTGCCCACTCGCATTATTTACAGTTAATCCAGCAACCCTTCCCTGTAGCATTGTACCTACATCAGAAGAAGTTACTTTTGTTAATTCTTTTGACTTTATTGTAACCACCGAAGCAGTTAACTCTTTCCGAGACTTTTCCGAATATCCCATCACCACTACCTCTGATAGTTTTGACAAATTAGGGTGTAACTCAATATTTATAACATTTCGTCCTGCCACCGCTACTTCTTCAGAGACATACCCAACAAATGAAAATACCAAGGTTACATTTTCATTATCCATATCTAAGCTAAAATTTCCTGAAACATCCGTTTGAGTTCCTATACTAGTACCTTTGATTAATACGCTTGTGCCAGGCAATCCATCTTGTGTATCCGAAGCAGTTACCTTTCCTGTGATTTTGTTTTGAGCATATGTCTGAAAACTCAACATTAATAAAAATATTAAGCTACCTAAACCTCTAACAATACTCAAAGTAATAGATTTAATCATAATGTAAGCATTTATCTTTCTTATCCTTATTTTTTCCACTGCTAAGATATGTATTCTTATGCAAACTTGGTACTAATTTTTATGTTTATTATAACTTTTCTTTAAATTTCCTTCAGAAATAAACTATATCAAACCATTTAAATCACTAAGAAAACTTTAAAGTATAAATAGTGAAAAGTTTTTAAAATCACCATAATATATTCTAATCGAAGTTTATGATACAAAAAATACTTATGTTATGACTTTCATTGTTAGAAAATGCAAGAGCCAATTAGTATTCAACATTCCTCCCTTGCAATTAATAATTACAATTGCTTTTTAAATTGCAAAATCTTTCATAACATTGTGTTTTAATTATATGAATGAGTAAATACTTTACCTTTCATATATCTATTTGTTTTATTAAACTATTTACCTTTATGAAAAAACCTACATTAAATTTTCTATCAACAATGTTCACGCTAATTTATTTAGGTGTATTCCTAAGTTCATGCGGAGGCGGTGATGACACTCCCGCAACTCCTGATCCAAAAGCGGATTTTACGTCTTCTCTAGATGGTCAAACAGTTACATTTACAAACACATCAACCGACGCAGATGCTTTTGCTTGGGATTTTGGTGATGGAGAGACTTCAACAGACAAATCACCGGCGCATTCATATGACAAGGTAGGGGCGTACGTTGTAAAGTTAACCGCAACCAGTAGTACTGGCTCTGACGTAAAATCTGCTGCTCTTGAAGTAAAAATTCCCATTACAATAGATGGAGATTTATCAGATTGGGATAACGTGCCGGTGTTATCAACAAGAAATGCGGACAACACTGGGGTTGTTAAAACAATTAAGGCAACCTCTGATTTGGCTTACATATATTTCTATATGGAAGGAGAAGAACTACAAGGCTTTGTTCAACTATACTTCAATGCTGATCAAGATTCTCTTACCGGGTGGCATCCAGTGGAACACCCAACAGCAGGTCCGGATTTCGAACTTGATAGTTTTGATCCTCCACAATTTTGGCCATGGAATGGTGTTGATGGTGCTGTGGATTGGGCATTTGAAGGAACGGTTATTAAAGATGCCACCTTACTAGTACCAGTAATGAAGTCAGGAAATGCGTTAGAATTTGCAGTTAAAAGAGAGCCATCTGCTCTTGGTTTATCAGCCATTGATTGGATATCATTTGCTTTGGGTGATATAAAAGATCCAGACGGCGAATGGATTGAGCATGGATATCTTCCGAATCCAGGAGAACCATATATCGAACTTGAGTTATTCAAGTAGACTATTAACCCCGATTGTATAAAAATAGAGACTGATCCAATCAGTCTCTATTTTTTTGTCAATTCTCAGACCAAGAGCAAGTATATGACTAGGGATAATTGTGTGTACAAATAGTCATATTAAAAGATAAAAACCAATAGTTCATATTCTGATTTATTCGCTTCACCAGCTGCTTACCAATAAATATAATGTCCAGATATGCAGACAGTTAAATAATAATAAAACAAAGCATATGAAATATTAAAAATTTCATATGCTTTGTTTTTAAAAAATATTCATACCTTACAAGACATCTCTCACCAAACCATAATATTATGACACACCGACCAAAACAGAATCAAATGACAAAATCAATTAACTTTGATATAAAAATATTTTCATATCACAAAAAGTTCTATCACGCCAGCTATTCAATTCTTCAATTAATATCAAAATCATGGATAGTTGCACTTCTGTTATTTGCGTCTTTCACACACGCCAAAGGGCAAAATGTTTATGTATCTACAGGTGGCGATAACGTATCAAATGACGGGTCAATTTCGTCTCCTTGGCAAACTATCCAATATGCAATTGATAACACAAATTCAGGACAAACGATAAACGTCCGTGCCGGTGTCTATCATGAAAAAGTAAAATTTTCAGGCAACAGTGATTCTGGATCCTCATCTGCTGGATATGTAACACTTAAAAACTATTCAAGTGAAACGGTAATACTAGACGGCTCAGGATTAAACCCATCTGAAAGAGAAGGAATGATTTCAATAACAAATGCCTCTTACATAAAAATTATTGGTTTTGAGATTCGGAATTTTGATATCAATAATAATGCGGATACTCCATTAGGAATTTTTGTAGAAGGTGCTTCGCATCATATCGAAATTCGTAATAACAAAATACACGACATAGTCAGCACAGGATCCAATGGTGGAGCGCATGGTATCGGTATTTTTGGCACCAATGCCTCCACTGCAATCCATACACTGACAATAGATAGTAATGAGATATTCAATTGTACCCTTCGTTGGAGTGAGGCAATGGTATTAAATGGTAATGTCAGAAACTTTGTAGTGAGCAATAATTCCGTACATGACGTTGACAACATAGCATATGATTTCATTGGTTTCGAAGAAGAATGCGCCTCGTGCGGCACAAGCAATTACAATAATCTTGACCAAGCCCGTGATGGAGAAGTATACAGTAATATCGCTTACAATATAGACACAAAAAACAATCCAGTATATAACAATGTTCGTTCTGCAGCTGGATTTTATGTTGATGGCGGAATGGATATTGTCTTTGATGGAAACATCTCACATCACAATAATTTAGGTTTCGAATTGGCAAGTGAGAAAGTAGGAAAAAGCACGTCAAATATAACAATCAGGAATAATTTTATTTATCTAAACCATGTTTTAGGAATTGCAACAGGAGGATTTGAAAACAATGCAGGAAACGCAGACAACTGTACTATCGTAAATAATACCTTATATCACAATAATAATACAAACAGGTCTATCGATGATTGGGGGGCTGAAATATTACTACAATCCAATAATCATAATAATGTTTATAAAAATAATATCATATACGCCGATGCAAATAGACCAAGAGTGCTTATAGGAGGTAGTCAAAATGGTGGGAACACCGGAAATCAATTTGACTACAACTTATATTATGGCAGTTCAGTAGGCCTTGCGCCAGGCAATAACTCCATCACTGGAAACCCCTCTTTAATTAATCCTAATGGTGGTGACTTGCATATTTCATTAAGCTCAATAGCATTAAATAAAGGAAGCAATCTTGGCAATAGCATAATCGGTGATTTAGACATAGATGGTGATATACGAGTAAACAATAGCACTATTGACATAGGCGCGGATGAAAGTGGAGGAGTAACAATACCAAACAATCCATCAAACCTCTCAGCTTCTTCCCTTTCCTCAAGCCAAATTGATATTAGCTGGAATGACAATTCCAACAATGAAGATGACTTTCAAATTCAGCGTTCTTTAACGGGGAGCGGTAGCTGGTCACAAATTGCAATTGTAAATGCAAATACAACAAATTATTCAAACATAGGACTCAATGCAATTACAACTTACCATTATAGAGTAAGGGCAAGAAATACAGCAGGAAGCTCAAACTGGTCAAATACATCATCTGCCACAACACAGTCTGGAGGTTCATCTTCCGCTATCACCGTAGATGGAAATGCCTCTGATTGGAATGGAATTAGTGTATTAACTAGTGAAAGTGGACAACACTTGACCAGTATGAAAGTAACCAGTGATGAAACTCACCTTTATATTTTACTTCAAGGTTCAAATATTTCGACACATACACAAGTATTTATTAATTCAGATAATAATACCAATACTGGTTATCACGCTCCAAGTTGGTCAAGTTCTGGCGCTGATTATATGATTGAAAATAATGAATTATACAAATCAACGGGTAATAATGCTGGGTGGAACTGGAGTTATCTGGGGACTGCTGGAATTCAGCATGCTAAAAATTCAAATGTGGTAGAGATAGGTATTGAAAAAACAAAAATAAACCCAAGCTCAACCATCACCATTGGCGCTTCAGATTTAAATAGTAACTGGACTATTACTTCAAAAATTCCATCATCCGGCGGACTACCTTCCTTCATATTTAGTGCTACATCGATTACAGTAGATGGCAGTGCAAGCGACTGGGCTGGAATTAGTTCAATTGCTACTGAAAGCGGTCAGCATTTAACTAGTATGAAAGTAACAGATGATGCTACCCACCTATATATTTTACTCCAAGGTACTAGTATCTCAACAAATACTGAAATATTCATTAATTCAGACAACAATACCAATACTGGGCATCAATCCGCTACTTGGTCAAGTTCTGGTGCTGATTATATGATTGAAAATAATGAATTGTACAAATCAACAAGTAATAATGCTAATTGGAGTTGGCAATATCAAGGCTCGACAGGCATAGCATATGTAAAGAATTCAAACGTGGTAGAAGTTAGTATTGAAAAAGCAAAAATTGCTCCAAATGGCGTTATCAGGATCGGCGCTTCAGATTTAAATAGTAGTTGGAATATCCTCTCAAATATTCCCTCATCTGGAGTACTCCCAACCTATTCGATAACTAGTGGTAACACTAATACAAGTTTGGCAACTAAGACCATGCGCGAAAATTATATTATTTATCCAAATCCCAATAGAGGAACATTCAACGTAAGGTTGATGGAAAACAATGCCGTTATAAAATCTGTATCTATCCACAATACATTTGGAAATAAAGTATTGTATAAAGAATACAAAACACATATAACAACAGATATATACTCGCTTCCACATCTAAAAAGTGGTTTATATAAAGTAATAATTAAAACGAATCATGGCATCGTTTATAAAACACTATTGATAGAATATTAGAAAAACAATTATACATACAGAAGAGCCCTTCAAAGCATGTCCTTTGAAAGGCTCTTCTTTTATGCCTAATCAATAAATTACTTCTGATTACCCACAAACTGAATAACCTGCCCGTCAACCAATCTATCACATTCAATGGTTACTGTTGGGTTTTCAATTTTTCCATCGAATTGATACGTTTCCTTATCCCCCACTCCTAACGTCTTTAAAGATTTATTCGAACGTTTCCCGTCAATTGTAATATATGCATCATAATAAATAGGTGCAATACCAATATTTTCGATTGTAATTGAAGAGGAATTTTCTGAAACTTCATAAGAAACAACCTTAAATTTATAACCTGTTGCTATACTTGCTTCCTTAATTCTATCCATGGTTTGAAAGCCCGGCTGGTCATTTCCTATCATATAAGTGACGTTAAACCTACTGGAAAATGACTCATAAGACTCTCCATGCGGACCGTTAGGATCAAGTGCCTTTGATTGATCGGTGTTAGTGAAATAACTAAACTCACCACCTATTGGTGAAGTTTTGACTCTTTCCTGCCAACCAAAGAAATTCCAATTAGGAACATTTTCGCTTTTGTGAGTTGCATGCATGAATGAATCATCAAAAAGACCAAATTTAATATTTTTTAATGCAGGGTTCTCCTCAAAAGGTGAATACGTATTATCCGCCGCATCTACCGAAATACTCCAAGGAGTCTGTATGAACTCTCTCTCCATATGCTTTAAAAACTCCTCTTGAAACTCTTTTGACGGAAAAGTTCCTCCCAAAATAAACGGACCATCATAAATATGATATTCTGCCCACAATCCAAACCCC
>CAYRIF010000003.1:0-33333 GCA_964424205.1 uncultured Roseivirgaceae bacterium
CATTACAGTAGCGTAATACTCAAGTGATTCGGCTGGGGTTTCCCGATAGGCGCTTTGCTTAATCGGGACAGGCTTCTCACCCATTACAGTAGCGTAATACTCAAGTGATTCGGCTGGGGTTCGAACCCAGGACCCTCTCCTTAAAAGGGAGATGCTCTACCAGCTGAGCTACCGAATCAGTACGTTAATAAAAGTTAAAACTTTGTAACTTTACAGACGTTTTCCGTAATTACGGAGTGCAAAAATAATCCCTTATAATTAAAATGCAAAAAATAAATCACATATTTCAGTTTCTAATTTTTATCAGCCTTCTTTTTTCTACGCAATTAGCTAACAGTCAGCAAGTTACAAATAATATTATTCTTGCAGATTCTCTTTTCAATCAAAAGAAATATACAGAGTCATTAGAGCTATATGAGGAATTGTTATCTGTTCAGAAACAGTACACGCCGCAGATGCTTTTAAAAATGGCTTTTATAACAGAAGGACTCAATAATTACAGCAAAGCATTGTATTATCTCAATCTGTATTATGCGAAAACAACAGACAAGCGTGCGCTAAAAAAAATGGAGAAGTTAGCCGAACTACACAAATTAAAAGGTTACGACTATAAGGATAAGGAGTTTTTTACCATGCTCTATAAAAAATATCGGAAGCATATCACTATCCTTTTAATGGCTGTTTCCATACTCCTTCTTGGTTTTTTATATAAAAGAAAAAAAGAAAGACCTATTGATCTGGGCGTGTTTTTGACTTTTTCATTATTGCTGTTATTCTATCACGTCAATAATCCAGGGTTTCTCGAAAAAGGAATTATTACAGCACCTAATGCGTATATGATGAAGACCCCTTCGTCAGGCGCAGATTTAATTGAGATAATTGACCCAGGACACCGGGTTAACATTATTGACCAGAACGACGTGTGGCTAGAAATAGAGTGGGATGGAGAAAAAGGTTTTGTAAGAGAGGGAAATATTTCTTTGGTGAAGTAGGATTGCTGAAATTGTTAATACATTGAATATCAAAGTTATTTTTGTCTTTTAACGTGTAAGGGGTAGTATTCACCTCCATACACGCTCGGCATCTCCTCTCCTCGGTCGGTATCCTCACAGACCGAAATCGGGCAGGGTTTCTCCAAGAGATATAAATGAAAGAGGACATTTAGAAGTGGTCTGTGAGGACACAGACCACGGAGAAAGATAAAGCAGGACTGCTGAAATTATTGTTACAATTGAATATCAAAGTTATTTTTGTCTTTTAACATGTAAGGGGTAGTATCCACCTCCATACATGCTCGGCATCTCCTCTCTTCGGTCGGTATCCTCACAGACCGAAATCATATTCTTATGCATTACTGAATGGTCTGTGGAGACGCAACCCATGGAAATGGAAAAAAGCATTTCTTTGGTGAAGTAATCAAGGTTTTTTAAAAGGAGAATTTTCCTCCTTTGCCATGACATTAAAAACCATTTTGTCCATCAAGCCTGGGAAAAATTTATTCATCCACACTGTAAAAATGCCTTGTGTAGTCATGATTAAAATTTTCTTTCTTTTTACGGTTGCTTTATAAATCCTCCTAGCACATTCCTCAGCACTCATCATTTTCCCTTCGTCGCGTGGCGAATCACCTTGCAGAGAACCATCCTTAGTCAGAGATGATTTTCGAATGTTAGAGGTGGTGAACCCAGGACATGCTGTCAGCACATGTACTCCTTTATAAAGCAGTTCCGTCCTTAGCACTTCCAAAAATCCATTCAGCGCAAACTTGGAAGAAGAATATCCCGTTCGCCCGGGCAATCCACGATAGCCAGCAATGGAAGAGATGCCAATTATCGAGCCTTTATTTTCAATAATGGAAGACAGACAGGATTTAGTGGCATATAACACGCCGTTGAAATTAATATCCATGACTTTTTTCACCACTTCTAAATCAACCTCTTCGAATGGAGCTCTCATGGTGATGCCTGCGTTATTTATCAGAATATCAATTTTCCCGAATTCGTTGATGGCTTTGGCAGCCATCGCCTCATTGTCTTCTGCTTTACTCACATCAGATTGGAAGCCAATAATATCGATTCCCTTCCCCTTCAATTCGTTTACAGTACTGTTCAGCGCTTCCAGTTTCCGTCCTGTAATCAAAATTTTAGACCCTTTTGAGCCAAACTCAGTGGCAAGTGCTTTACCGATTCCTGATGATCCTCCTGTGATGATTACTACTTTGTCTTTCATCTATGTCAAAATTTATAAGGGCTAAAAGTATGCAATTTTTTCAAAATTCGTGAAAGAATTAGACAACCTATCTCACCGCATTTTCATTATCTATGAGGGATTGAGTTATTAACCTGCATAAATCAAATAAGGTCAGGCATGAAAATTGTGTGATGAAAAGATAATCACTGAACTAAATGAAACCAATACGACTAACTATTACGTTTTCAATATTACTTTTGCTATTAGGTACATATCAGCATGTCAATGCTGCCAAAATTCTCGGCAAAGTAACAGATGAGACAGGTAAAGAATTGCCTTTCGTGACACTGTACGCAAAAAGCACCTCGATTGGTACTACTACAAATACGGAAGGATTATATGCGCTTGCGTTAAAAGCGGGGAGGTATGAAATAATATTTCAATACGTTGGTTACAAAAGGGAAATCAGGGAGGTTGTTATCGGCAAAGAGGATATTACGCTTAACGTTAAAATGAAACCTGAAACCATATCGCTTGCTGCTGTGGAAGTGAAAGCGAACGCAAAAGACCCAGCCTATCAAATTATTAGAAACGCTATAAAAATGCGTAAAAAGCATCTTAACGAAGTGAAAAGCTTTAATTGCGATGTGTATATAAAGGGATTTCAACGATTGGACAAGGCGCCAAAAAAAATTCTTGGCGCCACTGTTGATGTTGATACTGGTGTTGTTTATTTGTCTGAGTCAGTTTCAAAACTTAGTTTTCAACCGCCAAATGAGATAAAAGAAAAAATGATTTCGTCAAAAGTCAGCGGAAATAATAATAGGTTTAGCTATAACCAATCATCTGATATGCAATTTAATTTTTACGAGAATTTGATTCAAGTTATTAATATAAATGAACGCGGACTGATTTCTCCCATCGCCAATAATGCCATGTTACATTATGATTATCATTTGGAAGGAATTTTACAAGAAGGAGACAGAATGATTAACAAAATAAAAGTCATACCAAAGCGTAAAAACGACCCTGTATTTAGCGGGAATATTTACATCGTGGAAGACAGTTGGAGAATTTACAGTGTGAATTTGATGCTTACCAAAAGCAATCAAATTGAATTTATAGATAGTTTGCGTATTCGTCAAGTACACGTGCCAATCAATGGGGACAAATGGATGTTGCTATCACAAAAAATTAATTTCAAATTCGGAGTATTTGGCTTTAAAGGAAGCGGTAATTTTACAGAAGTTAGGTCTAATTATGTAATCGACCCAACCTTTGATAAACACTTTTTCACAAATGAAATTATGTCGTATGAAGATGGAGCCAATAAAAGAGATAGTATTTATTGGGATAAGGTCAGACCTGTTCCACTAACCACAATAGAAAAAAATGACTATATAGTGAAAGACAGTTTACGAGTTATCAAAGATACCAGACCATATAAAGATTCTGTTGATAGGATTGGAAACAAAGTATCATTGGGTAATATTTTGCTCACAGGCTATACATACGCTAAGTCATATGAAAAAAAATATTTTACCATCAACCCACTGTTTAGCATGTTCCAGTTTAATACTGTTGAAGGGTTTGTCCCAAACCTAAAACTAACGTACAACAAGCGATTTAAAAATAGAAAATCCTATAGTATTACGCCGGAGATTAGGTTTGGGTTTGCCGATAAAACGCTTAGGTATAAGCTAACTGCTTTGTATTATTATAATCCCAAAAAACTGTCATCTGTTGGCTTTTCATTTCAAAAATCAATCGCTCAACTTAACAAAAAAACCCCCATTATGCCGGCTATCAATACACAAAGCACCTTATTCTATAAGAAAAACCACATGAAGGTATTTGAAAAACGTGCGATTAAAATATGGTACAGGAGCGAAGTATCAAACGGTCTGACAGTCACAAGTTCTTTAGAATATGCAAACCGTCGCCAGTTGTTTAATCATACGGATTATACGTGGAGGAAAAAAAGCGAATTAAAATATACACCAAATACCCCGGGAAATAAAGCCCTTCCAGACACCTCTTTCCCGACACACCAAGCGCTTCTTTTAGGCGTAGGATTGCGCTGGGTTATTGGGCAAAAATACATTTCATACCCTGATAGAAAATATAATATAGCATCAAAATACCCCACAATCCAATTTAATTATACCAAAGCGCTCAAAGGGGTTTTGGGATCTGGTATCAAGTTTGATAAAGTGCAATTAGCGATTAATGATGACCTGGCTTTTGGGCTTTTTGGGTCTAGCAGTTATAGCCTCCAAGTGGGCGCTTTTCTTAATAAGGATAGTGTTTCATTTATTGATTATGATCATTTTAATGGAAATCAAACTATATATAGTGAATTTAAGACCCATGATTTTCAGCTCCTAGACTATTATTTGTATAGTACCAATAATGGGTTTATTCAGGCGCATTATATTCATCATTTTAATGGGTTTTTAATAAATAAAATCCCACTCATAAGAAAATCAAAAATTCAAGCAATTGCCTCGGTAAATTTTTTAAGAACCAAAGAATTAAGTGAATATGTAGAGGTTGGTGTTGGTTTTGAACACATTTTTAAAGTGATGCGGGTGGATTATTTCTTTGGGTTTATGCCTGGAGAAAAAACGAAAAACGGAATCAGGGTTGGCGTTGGTTTTTAGGTGTCCTTTACGCAGACGAGGTCTATGGAGTTTTTTGCTAATTCTAAAATAGAATAGAAACAGTACCATTATACTCAGTGTGCGTAAATTTAAGGGAGTAATAATAAATCCCAGTACTCATTCCCCTGGCATGCCAGGTAAATGTTCTTTTATTATCACTAAAAACCTGCTTTCCATACCTATTGTAGATGGTGATTTCCTTAAACTGATTGGCACAATTATCAGGCGGAATATTGAATTTTTCTTCCTTCCAATCAGAAAGTCTAAAGAAATCATTTTTACCATCTCCGTTCGGGGTAAAAACGTTTGGTGGGATAAATTTATCAAAGTCAGCAAATATATCTTCTATAAGCACCACAACACTAAGGGTATCATAAGTAGGAGCGATACAGTAATTGTCCCTTCCTAAAAATCGAAATGTCACGGGCGCTTTTGTAACCATTTGCTCGGTAAGGTTTTTACAGCTGGGAATCCAAGTCAGTGGGGATTTCACAATGCCAATACCTGCAATGTCATCGAAAGTAAAATCAAGCCCACTATACTGTGAGCGATCCATTAAGGTAAGAGCTATTGAATCACCATCCGGATCAAGGCCCAAAATATCTAATGTTAACTTACTTCCAACAGCAATTTTAATAGTATCCTGTTTGTTTCTATTTTGCAGTGTAACTTGAGGCGGCACGTTTTTGGGTGGAAAAAGTTTAATAGCCACCGCTAATGTATCGGCGTTTGGAAATTTACACTTGTCTTTATCAGTAGCAATAAAATAAAATGTAAACTCATCTTTGATATCTAAATTAATACTTCGGCAGTCTAAATCCCAATTGAACTTGGAAGAGGTGCTTCCTTTTCCTATAGCTTCGGGGAATGTGATGCCATATGCATCAGCGGAAAAACCGTCTACAACCATCTCTAATTTTATAGAATCATTGTCTGCATCATTGGCAAAAACATTAAAATTGATGGCATTATTTAATTCAATAGAAAAGAAAGTGTTGGATAGGTCAGAAGTGACAACAGGGTCTGTATTGTCTGGTAAAATGACATCCAATGACATTTTGATTGTATCCCTTACATTTACCTGACAGGCATCTAAGTCTCCTACCAAAACCATCAGTTCAAAAGCCGTTTGCTGCGTAAAATCATAAATGTCACAGCCCGTTTCCCAAGTAAAAGTAGTACTAATTTCTCCATCTGCAGTGACTGGCTGACTGAAACGCATGCCCACATCTTCCATCACAAAACCATCGGGAATGAAACTTAAAAACAAAGGATCTCCATCCACGTCGGTCGCTTTAATGGGTAGCGTAAAGGTGTCTCCTTCCGTTACAGATTTTGTCACTAACTTGTTTGCGGGAGCAATAAATGTTGGGGCATGATTTTCTGGAGGAATAACATTGATGGCAATGCGTATGGTATCAGAAAGTGGCAAACTACAGGCATCATCATAGGCAATGAGGTCTATAAGCATCGGCTGATTGGCAGTATAGGGGCATAATGGAAAGCAGACCTCGGCTTTTAGCGTATCATCTTTATTTAAAAGGAAGCCACTATTTAATGATAAAATTTCTGACACATCAGTATTAAAATTCACAGGTTTTGCTATTATTCTGATATTTTCAGGAACATCGGCATCTTGCACAAAAAGCTCCAAGCATCGTTGATCATCCTCTGGTCTGAATGTAATGACCTGCCCTTCAGTATAAAGTTGCGGGCTACCCTTTACTTTGGCAAAAATACCGGGAGGATCCCCGGGATCAGGGCAATCAATGACAAGCATTTGAAAATCTCTGCGTACTTCTCCTATTTTTTTGCCAGTTCTAAACTCTTCTGCTTTCACGGCAAAAACGTATAATCCAGAAGCGGATGGGGTAACGGTAAGAAAACCTGTTTTGGAAATACTTAATGAAGGGTTGCCAGGAATTTGGTTGTCGACATTAATACCATTTTGCCAAGGCACATCAGGGTGCGGTGAAGGAGTTGGCGTGGGAAGCGCTTGAATTGTTGAGGTATGCAATGGTGTTACCATGGAGTAAACAATTGAATCGCCGTCGGGGTCGCTTCCTGCAAAATCTACGTAGTAAAACTCATCCACACATGCGTAATCACTTAATGGGGGGAAAAGAACAGGAGAGGAGTTTATAAAAGCATCACCATTTATATCTACAACTGGTGGAAACTCCATGTAGAATGTTTGCCCCACAGTGTTTGGAGCGGTAAGTACCACATTGGTGATGGTGTTATTTCTACAGCATCGCTCCCAAACTAAATAGTATCCTTCGGGTTCATTGAAAGTATCGGGAGAAAGAAAGACGGTGGTGCTATAGAACATCCGGGAGGTTCGTAGCTCACCGATAGCGCAGTCAATATTAGTATAGGGAACATTTTTCTCCTCGATAAAATTCATGGTGATTTGTCTGACAAAAGCATTGGTTCGCTTGTTAAAAACAAATGCTGTAACGAAAGCATCTTTAGCCCCAGGATTTCCATTTACCTCATCAAAATAAAGTACCGTATTGAAGGTGTAGTTAAAACCATCCTGGTGTACCATCTCAAATTCACCACCTACGATGTGTGTTGCCCCTGCCTTATTTACTAGAATAAATAAGCAAAAAATCAAAAATGTGGCTTTTAAAAAATTATTCATTGTATAAAATTAAACTATATTTTAACAAATAGGATTATCAAACCTCACTTTTTTTTAACTTTGCGCTCACAAAATGAGAAAAAAGAGAAAAAATACCGTATTTGAACGGGTAAAAATAGAAAGTATGGCAGCTGAGGGCAAGTGTGTTGCTCGTGTGGAAGACAAAGTCATTTTTATTAAAGGCGTTGCACCGGGAGATGTGGCGGATATTCAAGTTACCCGAAAAAAGAAAAGCTTTTTAGAAGGGATACCGATCAAATTCCATGCGTATTCAGATAAAAGGGCAGCGCCATTTTGTGAGCATTTCGGAACTTGTGGTGGCTGCAAATGGCAACATATTAACTATGAAACCCAGCTTTTTTATAAGAGACAACAGGTCATAGATTCTTTAGAACGCATTGCAAAAGTTGAATTGCCAGACATCCAGCCGATTCTTAGTTCAGAAAACACAAGGTACTACAGGAATAAAATGGAGTACACTTTTACCAATAGAAAATGGTTGACGCCAGAAGAAATAAAATCAGGAGATAAAATTAACAGAGATGCTATCGGCTTTCATATTCCAGGCAGGTTTGATTGGGTCATTGACATTAATGCGTGTCATTTGCAAGAAGAAATCTCAAATAAAATACGCTTAAGGGTTAAAGAATTTGCGAAAACGAATGGCTTATCATTTTATGACATTCTAAAAAACAATGGGCTTCTTCGAATTCTGATTGTCAGAATTACGAGTCTTGGCGAAATAATGGTGATTGTTCAGTTTGGGCAGAATGACACACCCAAAATTGACTTGCTGTTAAATCATCTCAAAGAAATGTTTCCTGAAATCACCTCATTACACTATGTGATTAACACCAAAAAGAATGATACCTTCAATGATTTGGAAGTAAAAACGTTTTCAGGGAAGGGTTATATCACAGAGGAATTAGAGGGATTACAATTTAGAATAGGCCCAAAATCCTTTTTTCAAACCAACTCGCAACAAGCGCTTGAACTATACAAAGTAACCAAGGATTTTGCGGCGCTGAGTGGTGAGGAAATCGTGTATGATCTTTATACCGGCACGGGTACGATTGCCAATTTTGTGGCAAATGACGCAAAAAAAGTAATAGGGCTGGAGTATGTAGCAGACGCAATCAAGGATGCAAAGGTGAATTCAGCAATAAATAAGATCAAGAATACAGCATTTTTTGCTGGGGACATCAAGGATCTTTTGGACGAAGTATTTTTGTCGAAAAACGGACAGCCGGATGTTATCATCACCGACCCGCCACGAGCAGGGATGCACGCAGAGGTAGTGGAAATGTTGCTGAAGACTAAAGCAAAAAAAATTGTTTATATAAGTTGCAATCCCGCTACCCAGGCGAGAGATGTTGCTTTATTAGACGCACAATATAGGGTTGCTAAAGTGCAACCTGTAGATATGTTTCCACAAACACACCATGTAGAGAATGTTGTTTTGTTAACGTTAAAAGAATGAGTCATGGCAAAAATTCCAGAAATTGACACCAAATATTTAGGCACCATTACCAGCGATTTTGTAAAGGTGGCAGATACATTGAAAGAGGCATCATATCAAGTGCGGAGCAGAAAATTTTCCGACTTTCCAATCTTCCCAATTTCAAAAGCGGAGAATCCAATCGGGCAGCTATTGATTGACAGGAACCAAGCAGGATTAGATTGGTACTATAATATTACCTATTTGGATGAGTTTCTTCAACGGCTGATTATCGAAGAAGACAAAGCGGAAGAGTTTAAAAAGTCCTACAAAGACCCAGATGAATTTTGTTGTCTGTTTGTAATGGATGGTGAGCTCACTAGCTTCGTTTATATTCCTTATCCTGAGGATTAAATATTTAGCCAATCATAATTATTTGCGTTGATATACTCCATGGTAAAAGCAGTGTAGTTTTCTAAAAATTCCTTATACCGTTTTGTATTGAATTGGCTTTTATTCCACTTTCCTTCAAATGCCTTGCCCTTTATATAGCTTTCTTCTATGACAAAGTCAATTTCTTTGCCTGCTGTGGTACGCCAGTATTTGATCTACGTGGTAAATGTATCGAAATTGACCAAACATTAAAGATTGGGGGAAAATAGAGTCAGACTATCTATTAGTATAATGGTTAAAAAGTAACCTCGCGTTCAATCACCTCATCTCCTCTTTTTACTTTTACCAGTGCTTTTTCTCCTGCCTTACATTTAGCAAGACCTTCCATGTATTTGTAAATGTCCGTTACTATAACATCGGCAATTTGAATCACCACATCTCCTTTTTTAAAGCCTGCCTTGTCCGCCACTTTCCCATCCATTACGCCGTCTATTCTCATGCCTTTTCCGTCATACATGTAATCAGGCATTACGCCTAACGTCACTTTAAATCGCGCCGCTTTTTTCTGCCCCTCTTCCTTTGTTTTGGTAAATGTTAGTTTCCCTTTACCGTCTACTGCTTTGATTACCTCAGAAATATAATCTGTCACTGCTATAATTCCTGGGTAATTGATTAATTCAGAATCGTCACTAGGTTTGTGATAATCGCTGTGCTGCCCTGTGAAAAAATGCAGCACTGGCATATTTGCCAAATAAAATGAGGTATGGTCTGATGGGCCGATGCCGCTGTCGTGGGTTACAATGCCTCCAATGCCCTCCACCTTTATTTTATCTAATATTCCATGCCAAACGGGACTAGTCCCAGTGCCGTATACTGCTAATTTTGACTCCTCATTTAACCTTCCCACCATGTCCATGTTAATCATATAGTCCACCTTGGATAAATCAATCGTTGGATGCTTAACATATGATTTAGAGCCAAAAAGACCTAATTCCTCTCCAGAAAAAGCTATGAAAAGATAATTATTATGGTTGATGGGTTTACTGTTTTTAAGTCTTTTTGCCAAGTTCAATAATGCTGCCACGCCACTTGCATTATCATCTGCGCCGTTGTGTATTGCTGAATCAACGGACAATGAGCCATGTCCGCCAAAACCGAGGTGGTCATAATGCGCCCCAATGATGATTGTATTTTCTGCCTGATTATCAATATAACCCACTACATTTTTGGTGTGTACTTCTCTTCCTGTGCCAACTGCTTCGTGTGGGTTCGTTTTTTCCTTAAAAGAATAATCATGAAACCATGTGCCATTACTACCCTTTGGTGTTAATCCAATTTCACCAAATCGTGCGGCTAAATATGTTCTTGCCATCGTTTCTCCCTTTGAACCCGTTGCTCTGCCCTCTAATAAATCCGAAGAGAGGTAAACGACATCAATTTGCGCTTGTAGTATTTGATTGTCCTGCGCATTAACTAATGTAGGAAGGACTAATAATATAATGGCTACTAATTTTAATATGCTTTTCATAGGTTTCTGTTTTACAGTTTGGCTACAAAGATACTGCCTATTTCAAATATAAAAATGATTCATATCAGTTAATTTTTCCAATTGGGGCTTGATACTTTATCAAGAGTGATGCCATCACACCCCTGCATTGTATTTACAAAATTTACCTTTTCAGTGATACATCCTCAAGAAGTGATGGCATCCCTAAAAATCACTATGTTTGTTAAAATGATTCTAAATAATATTGACAATTACTATTTACAAAAAGACGAACCAATCAAAAGTTGTTTGATGGCTTTGAGGGAATATATTCTTAGCTATGATGACAACATAACTGAGGCTTGGAAATATGGCATGCCTTTCTTTTGTTATAAAGATAAGATGTTCTGTTACCTATGGATTGACAAAAAGACACATCAGCCGTATATTGGGATTGTAGAAGGCGGGAAGGTCAACCATCCAAAACTCATTCAAGGTAACCGATCAAGGATGAAAATACTGATGATTGACCAAAAAAAGGACCTCCCCATTGCAACAATTGATGCTGTTTTTAGAAAGGCGCTTGTTTTTTATTCTTCCAAAAAATAATATCCCTTTATTCCTCTTCAAGCTCTTCTTTGGCAGATCCTGCTTCTTCTGTATTTTTCACCTCATCACCTTTTAAATAGTTAGGCAATTGCATGCCTGCCATGTTGAACATTTCCTGCAAAGGGGGAACCGATTTATACATCCCTGAAATAAAGTTGGAAGTCGCTGTTTTACCACCTTTAGAGTTTCCACCTTCCCACACGGTCACTTTATCAATTTTAATATTCTTAATAGCTTCAGCTTGCGTTTTAACCAGTTCGGGTAATTTATCTGCCACTAACAGTAGCACAGCATCTTTTGGGTTATTACCCGCTGCCTTTACAATTCGATCTAGCCCTTCCGCTTGTTTGGTTAATATTTCATAAAGTCCTTTTGCCTCTGCCTCTTTTTTCATAAAAATCGCATCTGCTTCACCTTTTGCAATTCTTCGTATTTGTTCTGCTTCTGCTTCAGCATCAATTTCTATTTTTTGTTTATCAATTTGTGCTGGCACAATAATATCTGCACCTTGCTCCGCCTCTTTACGCTTTGCCCTTGCCTCTTCCGCAATTTTTTCTGCTGCATATGCTTCTTCCAGTGCCTTTGCTGCCTGCACCTTTTCTGATGCTATTGCGATTTTTTCAGCTTCCGCCTCTCGAGACCTTCTATCAGCATTTGAATTTGCCACCTGAACCTTCGCCGTATTTTCACCTTCTACTGCGTTTGCATCTGCAGCCGCTACTTGGATTCGTTGATCCTGCACAGCATTGGCCTGCCCAATTGCACCATCTCTATCCTTTTCCGCAACAGAAATTTTAGCATCATTAATAGCCTTCGCTGCCGCTTCTTTACCTAGCGCCTCTATATAGCCTGATTCATCATGAATATCGGTGATGTTTACATTGATAAGTTTTAGTCCCACCTTTTTCAACTCTGCTTCAACACTATGCGTTATATGTGATAAAAACTGATCTCTATCGGAATTAATTTCTTCAATATCCATTGATGCTACCACCAATCGTAATTGACCAAAAATTATTTCTTGCGCCAATTCTTGTACCGCATCTAAATTTAATTCTAATAAGCGTTCCGCTGCATTTTGCATCACACTTGGTTCTGTTGAAATACCAATTGTAAATCTTGATGGGACATTGACTCGGATATTTTGTTTACTCAAGGCATTGGTTAAGTTCACCTCAATTGACATGGGTGTTAAATCTAAAAACGCATAATCCTGAATAATGGGCCAAATAAAAGCGGCGCCACCGTGAATACAATTCGCTGTTCCTCCACCGGTTTTCCCATAAACAACAAGAATTTTATCTGAGGGACAACGCTTATACCTTCTAAACATTGAAAAGAGAAACACAACAAATATTAAAATCACGGCTGCAACAAGGTATACACCAGTGGCAGCAGTTTGCAAGAGTATTAATGATAAATCCATAGTTATTTATTATTTAGAAATTTCTTTTACAAGTAATAATTCGGCACTTACAATTTCTGTGACTTTCACAATTGTGCCTGTTTTTAAATCTTCGCTGGCATCGGTCAGTGCTTCAAGCTCACGTAAACTACCTTGAACATTAATTTGAACCTTGCCCATTTTGGAACGCTTCGCGCCGACAGGCAAATAGACTTCTCCCACTGCTCCCACGGCGTTTTTTATTTTTAACGTACCAGATTCTGCTAGTTTATGCATCCATAAAAACAATAGTGATGTCAAAACCATCATAATTAGTCCTGCAATTGTTGAAACCACAATGGTAATAGTCGTTGAGAAATCATTGTCGATACATGTAACACCAGTCCAGCCAAATATTGTAAAAAATGCAATTACATTTTTAAAAGTAAAAAATTGATAGCCTACACCTCCATCATCTGCTTCAAAATCAGTGGCATCAATCTCTATGTCGCCATCTAAATCACCTCCTACAAAAGTGAGGATGAAAATAATTACAAAAATTGCCGATCCAACTAGCGCAATGACCCAATAAGCCTGCTCCATTGATGACATCTCATCAAAAAATTCTCCCATAGTCAAAAAGTATTAGTACCCTCCTAATGTACTAAAAATTTATCAAAATAAAAAATGAGGGCTACATTTGATGTATAGATTTATTAGAAATAATATTTATACAACTTCATTCATTTTCTCCTCATTGCTACTAATGCGCCTACTAAAAAGTATAGGGACTAAATTGCTAATTGCTAGATGTTTCTTACTCCACGACGCCATCACCGAATAAAAGCAAGGTTTTATTGAGGACTTTTACAACCCGTTTTAATCTAGTTTGTTCATTCCAATCGACAGCCATTTTATTCCAGAATTTTCAATTTCAATCAACCCTGTTTCATTAATCAAAAAAGCATTTGTAGTCGTGCCGTCATAAAATATTTTTCCTTCTGAAGCCACTAAATTCAGTGTGTCCCTAATTATTGTATAGGTTCCAAATACCTCAATTTCTCGAGGTGAGTTACCAAACTCCCAAGTGGAGTCATTATATAAGCCAAGCCAATATCCTCCTATTGGTGCTTCTCTGTAAGCTGATAATACCAGTTGTTCAATCTTTGGGTTTGGCGGATATAGGAATACTTCTTGAATCAAGATTAGGATAATTATGAGAGCGGCAGTTCCAAAAAAACTAATTCCTACTCTTTTCCAATTCTTGGCATTCCTTTTGAATAGAGCCAAAACTATAAAGATAGATGTTAGCACGAGTCCAAGTAGACCAACCAACGATGTAATGAGTCCGAAAAGTAGCATTAATTAGTTATTATGAGCGACAATCACGTGGCTGATACCTGTTCCTACTTCGCAAAATGAACCGATCGCATTTCGCGAATAACCGTCACCTTAATCTGTCCCGGGTATTGCATGTCTTTCTCTATTTTTTGAGAAATTTCAAAAGACAACATGCTTGCTTTTTCGTCCGTTACATTCTCTGCATCTACCAATACTCGTAGCTCACGACCTGCTTGAATGGCATAGCATTTGTTAACGCCCTCAAATTCTAACGCCAATTGCTCCAGCTCCTTCAATCGCTTGATGTATGAATCCATCACCTCACGTCTTGCGCCAGGTCTTGATCCTGAAATGCCGTCACAGGCTTGAATCAACGGAGAAATCATTGTCGTCATTTCTATTTCATCATGGTGCGCACCAATCGCATTACAAATGTCTGGATGCTCCTTGTATTTTTTGGCTAATTCCATCCCCAGCAGTGCATGTGGCAATTCCTGCTCTTCATGCCATACCTTGCCTATATCATGCAGCAGCCCTGCACGTTTGGCTTGCTTGGCATTCAAGCCTAGTTCCGCTGCCATAGTGGCGCATAGCTTTGCTACTTCACGTGAGTGTTGCAGCAAATTCTGACCATAAGATGATCTAAATCTCATGCGCCCAATCATTTTGATCAGTTCAGGGTGTAAACCATGAATGCCTAAATCAATCACAGTTCGCTCCCCAATTTCCACAATCTCTTCCTCAATATTTTTTGTCGTCTTTTTTACTACTTCCTCAACCCTTGCTGGATGGATTCTACCGTCGGTTACCAGCCTGTGCAGCGAAAGTCTTGCTATCTCCCTTCGCACTGGATCAAATCCTGAAATAATGATAGCTTCTGGTGTATCATCCACCACAATTTCCACGCCAGTTGCCGCTTCTATTGCCCTGATATTTCTTCCTTCCCTGCCAATGATTTTTCCTTTTACGTCATCACTTTCTATATTAAAAATTGATACGCAGTTTTCAATGGCATGTTCTGCTGATGTTCGCTGAATAGTTTCTATTACAATCTTTTTTGCCTCTTTGGTCGCTGTCAGACGCGCCTCCTCCATGATGTCTTTGATATGTGCCGAGGCTTTTGTTTGTGCTTCTTCTTTCAGATTTTCCACCATCATTTCTTTGGCTTCCTCAGCTGATAGGCTAGAGATTTTCTCCAAAGCGGCTATTTGCTCCTTGCGTACTTTCTCTTGGTCATCCTTCCTTTTTTTAAGAATTTCTAGTTGCGCAGCTACGTTTTCTTTCGAGCTTTCCAATTCCGCTTCTCTCCTTTTAACGGCTTCTTGCAGTTTTGAAAGGTGTTGGTCTTTTTGTTTTAGCTTGTTTTCATTGCTAATAATCTGATTCTTTTTCCTCCTTGATTCTTCTTCAAATTCAGATTTTAGCTTGTGAAATTTTTCTTTCGCTTCAAAAATTCTATTCTTCTTAACGCTCTCTGCAGAAATTCTAGCCTTCTTTATAATCAAATCTGCTTTTTCGGTTGCTTTTCGCTCTTCTAGGTTAAAAGCTTTCTGTAATAAACTTTTTCCAATAAATATTCCAATCCCTAACGCTACAATAGCTATTATTGGGTAAATCACCATCGGTTCCATAAATCTCTATATTAAAGTTACACTAATAATTTAGTGCAGTAGGGAGGGGGTTTGCTGAGTTGCAGCAATGTATCGAAAATCTAAAGTGAATTTGAAATTATATCACTTAGACCTTTTAGCTTTCCTGCTAAATTTTCATCAATACCTGAATCTTGTTCTTGCTCCAATGCTTTTAGCTTTTCCATATAACTATCAAAAGCCACCATTGCTAACAAGTCTTGTTTATCATCAATACCAAACTGATCTCTATAAGTTTTTATTTTTTCTTCCAATTCTTTACCCGCTCTTCTTATTCTCTCCTCGTCTTCCGACTTCACCTTCATCGGGTATTCCCTGCCTGCAAGTTTTATTTTTATAGATAGCTCCGCCATATTTTCGTGTTTATTCACTCAAATGAGCGATGCATTTATCAATTTCCTTTATATAATTATTGACCATTTGCTTCAACTCGACAGTATCCTCATGCTCCACTGCCATACTACCTACAAGTTTACTGATTTTAATTTTATTCTGGAAATTATTTAAATGTTCCTCTTTGGTTTTTACACATTCCTTCAAGTTAATGTTTTCACTTTTCAAGAATTTATTTTCTTCTTTTAATGCTTTGTGGTCATTTAAAAGAAGTTTTACCTTCCTTTCCAACAATTGAAACTCCGGTGCCGTCTCTAATTTATTCATTTTTAATTATTTAAATAATTTTCTAAAAAATCTCCAATCGTATCATTACTTTCTTATAATTGCTCCTAGCGCCTCTTCAAATGACCGCATCAATCTATTCATTGTTTTGTCAATTGCCTTGTCATTCAAGGTTTTATGCTGATCTTGCAGCAAAAATTTGAGGGCATAAGCCTTCTTATCTTCTCCAATCCTATCCCCAATATAAACGTCAAATACCTTAATTTCTTTCAGTATTTTACGCTCCGTTTTTTCGGCTACCTTCCTGATTTCCTCGAAAGATACACTTTTATCTATTACCAATGAAAGATCTCTTTGAACCTCTGGAAATTTAGAAATCTCTTCATAAACAATCTTTTTACGACTGTTTTTTAGTAAAAACTCCCAATCAAAATCAGCAAACAGCACCTTTTGACTCACGCCATTTGCTGCTGCCACCGTTTCCGATATCATCCCAAAGGTCACCACCACCTTGTCATTCACGACAGCTTCAAGCCCATATTCATAAGCACTTTGCTGAAATGGACGGCTTGCAAACTTTGAAATGTTAAATTTATTCAAAATTTTCCGCACTACCGAAGAAAGGTCATGGAATTCTAACTGGCGTACTTTATTACGCCAATTTTCATCTTCTACATCTCCAGTCATAAAAATAGTCAGCCGCTCGTGTTCATCGTACCCTTTTTCTTTTTTGAAATAGGTATTCCCAAACTCGAAAAATCTGAGATTTTTCTGCTTTCTATTTACATTATACGCAATTGCCTCTAATCCTGAGAACAATAATGTCTGTCGTAAAACACCTAAGTCTTCACTTAGTTTGTTTAGAATGACGACGTTTTTGTCTTCATCAAGTTCTTTCAGGCTACTCGCATAGCTCGGTTTTGTCAAAGAATTCGCCATTATTTCATAAAACCCTTGCGAAACTAACATTTCAGCAGTTCTAAACTGAAGTTTTTCTCTGTCAATTTCTGGAAATTCTGAAAGAAAATCTGCGCTAAAAAATTCAGGGATTTCTACATTGTTAAACCCATAAATTCTTAGTATTTCTTCGATTATGTCCGCTTCTCTTGTGACCTCCACCCTGTAAGTAGGCACCATGGCTTTAAATCCTGCTGTGGTTTTGTCCTTGATGTTAAAATCAAGACTTTTTAAAATTTGGATTATTAATTCGTGTTCAAGTTTTTTTCCAATCAGCCTGTCAATATTTTTAAATTTGACAGCTACTTCCCATTGCTTTATCTCAGTCGGATATACATCTACTATCTCCGAAGAAATGGTGCCGCCACATAGTTCTTTGATTAATAATGCCGCTCTTTTCAAGGCAAAAACCGTTGCATTTGGATCTGTTCCTCTTTCAAACCTAAAAGAAGCATCTGTCTTTAAGCCGTGTGCCATCGATGTTTTTCGGATATAATCTGCTGAAAAGTAAGCACTTTCTAAAAATACATTCTTGGTAGCGTGGGTCACCCCTGACTTTATGCCTCCGAAAACTCCTGCAATACACATGCCGTTTCCTTCGCCATCACATATCATCAAGTCTTTCGCTTTCAACTTCCTTTCCTTTTCGTCAAGTGTTATAAAAGTTGCGCCTTCTGGCAATGTTTTTACAATTACTTTATTGCCTTTAATCAAGTCCGCGTCAAATGCGTGCAGCGGCTGCCCAACCTCGTGCAAAACAAAATTGGTAATGTCCACCAAATTATTAATCGGTGCTAACCCGATTGATAGCAACTTTTGCTTGAGCCAATCTGGCGACTCACTAATGGTCACACCGCTAATGGTCACGCCTGAATACCGGGGACATGCCTCCCTGTTTTCTACAACTACCTCAATTTTCCTGTCGGTATTGTCTATTTTAAAAGCATCTACCGATGGCCACTGAATCTCATGACCCATCACCGCCTTCAAGTCCCTTGCCGTACCGATGTGCGACGTGGCATCTGACCGATTTGGTGTCAAGCCTATTTCAAAAACATAATCAGCGTGCAGGTTGAAATATTGTGCAGCGGGTGTGCCCACTGGCATGTCAGTCTCCAATACCATGATGCCATCGTGGCCTACGCCCATCCCTATTTCATCTTCTGCACAAATCATTCCCTCTGAAACTTCGCCTCTTATTTTTGCTTTTTTTATTTTGAAAGACGCATCAGGGGCTGGGTAGAGCATTGCACCTACAGTTGCGACGATGACTTTCTGCCCTTCGGCTACGTTTGGTGCGCCACAAACAATTGGCGTCGCCTCTCCATTGCCAATGTCAACGGTTGTCACGCTCAGCTTGTCTGCATTTGGGTGCTTCGAGCAAGTCAGTACTTTGCCAATGACTAATCCCTTCAGTCCGCCAGGTACAGCCTCAAATTTTTCTATTCCCTCTACCTCTAGTCCAGCTTGGGTTAAAATATCTCCGATTGCCTCTGGAGATGCTTCTAGTTTGATATAATCTTTAAGCCAATTTAAGCTAATCTTCATTTTTGTAATATTGTAATTAAAGTTGTCCAAAAAATACCTTCATTGGCATAAATCAGACAGTAGCATGCAAAGTTAAAAATTACGGGGAATAATTAAGGGGTATTTGGGATAAGTAAAGGGATTTGGAAACATTGTTTAAACGCTTGATAGGCTTTGAAAACTTACAAATTTTCCTAATTATTAGTAATTAGGGAGTTATACTTGCCTAATTAATGAAAATTAGGTAACTTTATGTAAAAATAGTTAAAATGTGGTATTCAAGGTATTATCAAAACAACAGCCCTCACCTATTCAAAAAAGGGAAAGTAAGTATTTTTTATGGCGCAAGAAGGGTTGGTAAAACATCTTTAATCCAAAAATTGCTGTCGAATAAAAGCAGTAAGATTTTCAATGGGTCTGGAGATGATATTGAGCTTTCACAAATATTAAGCTCACAATCAGAAGCAAGGATATTAAGTGCTTTTAAAAACTATGACATCGTTTTTATTGATGAGGCGCAAGAAATACCAAACGTTGGTAAAGGCTTAAAAATATTAATCGACCACTCGCCAAATATGATGGTAATTGCCACAGGCTCATCATCGTTTGATTTGTCCAATGCCGTTGGAGCACCATTGACAGGCAGAAGTTTTACTTTTCAGCTTTTCCCCATTTCCATGTTAGAAATAGCCGCACAATTTGGCAATTTTGAAATCATAAAAAACTTGGAAAGCTATCTGATTTACGGTACCTACCCTGAAGTGCTGAGTGCCCAGAATAAAGAAGAAAAAATTAAATATTTAACAACACTTAGAAATTCCTACCTGTTTAAAGACATACTATCGTTAGATAATGTACGGAATTCATCAAAGTTGATTGATTTGCTTCGGTTAATCGCCTTTCAAATAGGACATGAAGTGTCATTAAGTGAACTAGCAAATAACTTAGGTATTGCCAAACAAACTGTAGCCAGATATTTAGATCTACTGGAGAAAACATTTATTATTAAGAAGGTTTCTGGCTTTTCAAGAAATCTAAGGAAAGAAATTAACAAATCACAACGTTATTATTTTTATGATAATGGAATTAGGAATGCCGTTATTAATAATTTCAATCCTCTCACAATGAGAAATGACCAAGGCATGATTTGGGAGAATTTCTTGTTTATGGAACGGTTAAAAAAACAAGCCTATCAATCTATATATAGCAACAACTATTTTTGGCGAACTTATGATAAAAAAGAAATTGATTTAGTTGAAGAAAGAGAGGGTAAATTATTTGGTTTTGAATTCAAATATGGCACAAAGAAAATCAAGCCACCAAAACTATGGTTAGAAACGTATGAAAATGCAAGCTGGGAGGTGATTAATAGCGAGAATTTTTTAGGGTTTGTGGTTTAGCAGATGAGGTAGTCACAGTAGTGCGGTGGTGGCTTTATCCCTTAGTTGACTCCTATTTTTTCTCTACAAGTGTCTTGATTCCTTCCAAATGATTTCTGAGTGCTTGTTGCCAAGAAGTGCTTGCATCCCATTTTCCCAAGTATATTTCTCCTGAAAAAATATGCTTCACATAATATTTAATGATGGGCTTATTTGATTTAGATATTTTTTCTTTAGGATAATTAAGAAAATTTTGAATGGCACTTTCGCTCGTATGTAGGGAGTAAAGCACAAATTCATATTTTTCGTTCCTCAATTCCTTTTCAGTTTTGTTGGGGTTCACAAGACCATATTGAAAAGGGTACGATTTCATGATGCTAATCAAGTCTAAACTATCACGCCGAAGTGATGCATTGAGGTTTGAGATTTCGCTTGTGTCTTCAGAGGCATTATTGGGAATTGAAATTTGAGAGAAGATAGGAATGGCAAGCTTATCTAATTTTAAATCCCTGTTGTATTCTTCATACCTCCCCCTTTTGAATAAATTAATATCTTCAAAAAACTCAGGCGTATTGGTCACCAAAAAATTCTCTCGCTTCATACCACTTGCACCAACGGCTATTCTCAAATTTGCTAAAATATCATCAAGTCCACTCCCTTGTGTTTTCCAAGCCTTTTGCCCTTGGTCCAGAAAGTTAGGTTTTTCATTGAAATGCGCCATTTTTAATGTGTATTGCGGCCCTGTTTTTTCAATTAGTAAAATATTATTGATATTCCTTTTTAACAAAAAATCAGCAAAGGCTCTTTGCGTTTCAAGTCCTGCAAAAACATCCTGCACATTGAAATAACCTACCACATCAATGCCCATTCTAGCAAAGGCCGGCTGGGTTTTTGTCCCTATTTTTTTCCAGTTGGTGCGACTTTCATTTTCTTCATCGACATTGACAAATACCACCGATCTGTCCGTCAATAATCCCTTTGGGGTTTTACTGGTATAGTTAAAAACCCTTACGAAACTATTTTGCTGTGCGACACTTGAAAATGACACAAACAGCGTGATTATCAGAATTATAAAATTTCTCCCCATCATCATATTGCTAAATAAAATAAATTATACTTTACTTTTAACGAATTATACTAGAATTATTGAAAAACGCTTTATAATTATTTATGAAAATTCAAGAACTTAATAAAGAACTTGGCAATATTGACATTTATTTGCTAGACCAAATTTTGAAGGAACGATATAGTAAGGCAAATAAAATTTTGGATGCTGGCTGTGGGGAAGGACGAAATCTTGTGTATTTCCTCAATAATGGATTTGATGTTTACGGCATTGACAAAAATGAAAAGGCGATAGAAATGCTACAGTTTGTGGCGAGGTCGAAGAAAGTAAATGTGACTGACAATACTTTTCAAGTAGTAGGGTTGGAAAATATTCCTTTTGAAAGTAATACATTTGACCATGTGATTTGCAATGCTGTATTACATTTTGCAGAAAGCGAAGCGCATTTCGAACAGATGTTGTGCGAACTTATAAGAGTACTCCAACCTGAGGGGTCGATGTTTATTCGCATGACCTCAAATATTGGCATTGAAAATGAGGTGGAAGCCATAGGAGAGGGAAAGTATAACATTCCCGACGGCTCGATAAGGTTTTTATTGACTAAAGAACTACTTGACGGGATGATGAAAAAGTATCAATTGTCATTTCTTGAACCTTTAAAAACAGTTAATGTAAATGATAAAAGATGTATGACTACGTTGGTTTTAAAATATAAATAATGAGTAAAGAAACATTTAAAAAAGATGCCCATCAGATTGTAGATTGGATGGCGGAGTATTTTGAAGGAGCAGAAAACTACCCTGTCCGACCAAATGTAAAACCAGGTGAAATAAAGGCAAAAATTAGAAGTTCTCCTCCTTCTGTAGCGGAGGGGATTGAAGAAATAATGAAGGATTTTGAGGAGAAAATTATGCCTGGTATGACCCACTGGCATAGTCCAAATTTCTTTGCTTATTTTCCAGCCAATAAAAGCGAACCGTCCGTGTTGGCAGAGATGTTGACTTCGGCACTTGGCGCACAGTGCATGAGTTGGATTACTTCTCCCGCTGCTGCAGAGTTAGAAGAAAGTATGATGGAGTGGCTTCGAGAAATGTTGGATTTACCTCAGAATTTTACGGGCGTGATTCAGGATACCGCATCGACCGCAACGCTCGGGGCATTGTTAACCGCTAGAGAAAAAGCCTCAAATTTTAAGATTAATGAGAAAGGAATGGGACAGTATAAATTTACCGTTTATAGCTCTACGCAAGCACATTCTTCTATCGAAAAAGCAGTAAGAATAGCTGGCATCGGCAGCAATAATTTACGAAAAATAGCGGTTGATGAAAACTTTGCTATGATTCCTAAACAATTAGAAAAGAGCATTAATGAAGACATCAAAAATGGGTTTACGCCACTCTTTATAGTTTCTGCACTAGGCACAACGAGTAGCACTGCCATCGATCCGATTGATGCCATTGGAGATGTCGCACAAAAATATAATATATGGCACCATGTAGATGCCGCTTATGCAGGCACGGCGTTGGTTTTGCCAGAAATGCGATGGATGTCCAAAGGATTGGAGAAAGCAGATTCTTTTGTTTTTAACCCCCACAAATGGATGTTTACCAATTTTGATTGCTCTGCGTATTTTGTAAAAGATACAGCAGCACTCATCAATACATTTTCGATGACGCCTGAGTATTTAAGAACAGCAGAAGATGAACAGGTTAATAATTACCGTGATTGGGGCGTTCAGTTAGGCAGACGATTCAGGGCATTGAAACTTTGGTTTGTCATTAGGAATTTTGGAGTTAGTGGCATTCAAGAAAAAATTAGAAAGCACATAGCTCTCGGACAATGGTTAAAACATGAAGTAGAAAGTCACCCATCTTTTGAGCTCCTTGCTCCTGTTCCCATCAATTTGGTTTGTTTTCGTTTTAAACCTAATGAGATAAATAACTTAGACATGCTCAATACAATGAATGAAGAATTAGTGCATCAACTTAATGATAGTGGAAAATTATTCCTGACCCACACCAAACTGAATGGAATTTATACCATAAGAATGGTCATGGGAAATACTGATGTTGCAAAAAGGCACGTGGAGGCAGCTTGGCAATTGATAAAAGAATTTGCTGATAATCTGAAATAGTATTTTAATTGGTTCTCCTATTAATTTATTGGAGGAGCATTTGCTGTCAGGAAAAGAAACCGTTGACAATGAAAAGCATTCAGCTCCAGAGGAGCGCCATGTTTGTAGTATTGGCTAAAAGTTGTAGAGAGAGTGCCGTAGGTACGGCCTAGGATATAAGAAAACGTAAGAGACCGCTCCTATGGAGCTCGTAGTTTTATGTTTAAAAAGCTACAAATATATTACTCCTATGGAGCATCTTTTCAATTTATCATAAAAATAACAGAAGAACCTTTTACTTTACACCGATGTACAAGAAAGATTTAGAATTAGCAAGAAAATGGCAAGCACTACGGCTTGAACTCGGCGAGATATTGGGTAAAAGACCGAAAGATTTGAATGGCATTTTGTTTTTAATTGGCGTGCAAGAGTTGGGAAAAGGGAGAAAAAATTTCACCAAAGAAGAAAAGCAAGACCTCTTACACATTGCCATCTGCAAGGTGTTAAGCCTTTCAGGTTTTTACGAATTGGAGGGGTTGGATGAAGAGGGGTGGCCACATTGGAAGTTGGTGAAAAAGTTGCCAAAGTTTGATTTGCTGGAACAAGAGAAACTTCTAAAAACCCATGTCCTAGAGTATTTTGCGAATGAAGAGAACCAATGAAAGACCTGGAGGCATTTATTCTGCAGTATGAAGGAAGTCAAAAAGACATCATGCAATATTTGCACGATATTTTGGCTTCATTTTCTGGAGCGACTGGAAAAATAAGCTTCAAACTCCCCTTTTATTATAGAAAAAGCTGGCTGTGCTATTTGAGTCCGACCAAAGATGGCAAGGTAGAATTTGCTTTTACGAGAGGCAATGAACTTTCTAATGTGTAGGGACTACTGGCATCAAAGGGAAGAAAACAAGTATATAGTGTTACTTTTTCCAAGGTGAAAGAAATTGATGAACCCCAAATTTTAGAGATCATTCAAGAGGCATTACTTTTGGATGAATCCGTTGCTTATGCGGCTAAAAGAAGGAAAAAAAGACAATAGTACCATTTTTATACCGTGTAAGATTTACAACTTTATTACGAGTTAAGTAATGCATTTTTTTGTTATTATTGTAAAACTTTAAAACTCACCCCTACTTTTTTCTGATTTTATTATGCGTAAAGCAGATTTTTAACAGGCAACTGAGAATCTTGATGATTTTCGGATTGTGATTTTTGAGATAAATTATATGCAAAGAATTAAGGTTTTAATGGTAGTCGTATTAGCGGTTGTAGGAAATTTATTTTTTACATCAACTGCTTTTTCACAAAAAAATATTGCGGCAAAAAGCGGTGGAGAAGCGAAATTTGAAAATCATCCACAATTAAAAAGTCAATTGAAGCACTGGGAGATTTATAATATTGATGCTAAAAAATTATACGAAGCAACGGATGAATATTTGTTTGATTTGATTTTTGATTTTGAGGGAAAGCATCAATTCGACACAAAATTATTTCCGAATAACATTAGAAGTGGAGATTACCATGTTATTACCCAATCGAAAAAGGGAAGAAAGAAGAAAAAGGGAAGTCGGGCTAAAACATTTTCGGGATACATCTCTAAAGCCGATGCAGGCAGTGTAAGTTTAACCATCGATAAGGATTTCCTTTACGGGTATTTCCAGGCCGAAGGGACAACTTATTATATTGAACCATTGTGGTATTATATTCCGGACCAGCCCAAAAATTTGTTTGTCCTATATGATGAAAGAGATGCAATTAACGATGGAAATAATACCTGTGCTGCTGTAGAGACGGTAAAAAAAGCGTCAGAAATTTTACCACATGGGAAATCAAAAAATGCATTGCGAGCCACCACTTGTTATGAAATAGAATTAGCCATTGCCTCAGATTATAAAATGTTCCAGAAATTCGGTTCGGCTACGGATGTAGAAAATCACAACATAGGCGTGATGAACAATGTGACCACCAACTATGTAGGGCAGTTTAACTGGGACATTAATTTTTTAGTCATGACGCCACAATATATAGTGACAGCAGCTGGTGCTGATCCGTGGACGGCTTCAACGAATGTTGATGATTTGATAAATGATTTTACACAGTGGGGCAGAAATGGGGGGTTCGGCTACTCTTTTGATTTAGGGCAACTTTGGTCTAACAGAAACTTTGATGGCAGCACTGTCGGATATGCATGGATTGGCGTGCTCTGTGGGAATAGTAAATACCATATTCTTCAAGATTTTACGGCTAATGCAACGAGTTTACGTGTATTAGTCGCCCATGAAATAGGGCATAATTTATCGGCACGGCATGACGCCGCTGGCAGCGGTTTTATTATGGCGCCGGCTATAAACAACACAACAACATGGTCCGCAGCTTCAAAAACTAAAATTAACAATCATATACAAAGCAGAATAAATGTTGGTACGTGCCTTTCTCCATGTACAGCAACACAGCCACCAGTCGCAGATTTTACTACCGATAAGACAGGGAACGTCTGTATTGACGCAACAGTGACTTTTACAGATAACTCCTCTGAAAATCCAACGGCATGGTTGTGGTCTTTTCCAGGAGGGACACCAAATAGTTCAACAGATCAAAACCCGACCATTACCTATTCAAATTTAGGAACTTATGATGTCTCGCTCACAGCAACAAATGACAAAGGGAGTAATAGTATCACAAAAAGTAATCTGATTATCGTCAACGATTTTCCTGTGGCGAATGCTGGAGTAGACATGCAACTGAGTTGTGTAAATACGAGTGTAATCTTAGATGGTTCTGCTTCTGATAGTGGTGCGAACATTGCATATCAATGGACAACGACTAACGGCAATATTGTTTCTGGTGGAGCAACAAATCAAGCGACTGTAGATGCTATTGGCACTTATAATTTAACGGTTACCAATACAGTAACAGGCTGCGAAAAGAGCAATGGTACAGTGGTTACTAATGATGTCTCTTTGCCAACAGCAGATGCAGGGGTAGATGTAGCCATTACCTGTAGCACTGGTTCTTCTGTAAATATAGGGGGTAGCACCACCACCACTGGGGCAACTATAGTCTATGCTTGGACGACACCAGATGGTCATATAGTTTCTGGCGTAAATATGAAGGAAGCAGTAGTGGACAAAGAAGGCACATATACCTTGACCGTCACTAATAACGCAACGTCATGCGCCTCTTCCGACGTTATTGTTGTAACGAAAGAGGTGGTATTACCGCCTGCAGATGCAGGGAAAGACGCCGTGCTCAATTGCGAAAATAATGAGGTGAGACTAGGAACAGATAGTGGTGCGGGAGGAAATTATACTTATCTATGGACGACACCTGATGGCAATATTATATCAGGGGTAAATACAGCAAATGCAAACGCAAATGCGGTTGGTACCTATACTTTGACTGTTACGAACCCAAGTACAGGTTGTAAAAGTAGTGATGTGGTAGTGCTTACGGGAAATACCATGGCTCCGACAGCTGATTCGGGGACTGGAAAGTCAATTGATTGTAATAATCCTACAGTAGTTATAGGGGGCAACAGCACTGTAGGAGCGAATATTACCTACTTATGGTCTACAAATAATGGTCATATTGTTTCAGGGACAAATACAATTAATGCGACCGTTGATCAACCCGGCACCTATTTTTTATATGTATCAGATAATGTTAATTTCTGTACTTCAGAAGATCGAGTAGTGGTAGGCGGAGACATAACACCACCTGTTGCGGAAGCAGGCAGTGATAAAGATTTAACCTGTGATACGCCGACAGTAACTATTGGTGGAAATAGTGCAACAGGCGGAAACATAACCTATACATGGACAACCCTGGATGGAAATATAGTCTCAGGGGTAAATGCTAAACAAGCAACAATAAAGGCAATTGGCACCTATAAAATTATAGTAGAAAACACTTCATCTGGCTGTACAAATAGTGATGAGGTGACTATTGGAGGTAATGATGTGCCACCAATTGCTGATGCAGGAGAGGAAAAACAAATTGATTGTAATAGTCCAGAGGTTGCGATAGGAGGAAATAGTAGTACAGGAGGAAATATAGCATACGATTGGACAACGACAGGTGGGAATATTACTTCCGGGGCAGACAAAGCACAAGCCAATGTAGATGCTGGAGGAACGTACCACCTGATAGTTACCAATACAACTTCTGGTTGTACAAGTAGTGCTGATGTAATAATAACAGAAGACAAAAACATCCCAACCGTTAGCGCAGGCGATGATGCCATTTTACAACACGGAGAAAGTGCAGTGCTAAATGGTTCCGGTAGCGGTACGTCATTTATCTGGAGTCCAATTTCAGGATTAGACGATCCGAATATTTCAACACCAACGGCAAGTCCTGAAGTGGCTACAACTTATACTTTAACGGTTACGGCAGATAATGGCTGTTCGGCTACTGATGAGGTTTTCGTAGCGGTGTTAGAGAAAATCGTCAATAGTTTTAGCCCGAACGGAGATGGGCTGAATGAGACATGGAAAGTAGGAGGACTTGAATATTTTGTGGACAGTCGCATGACAATATTCAATCGTTTGGGAGGGAAAGTATTTGACTCAAAAGAACACGGAAAAACTTTTTGGGATGGAATGTTTAATGGTAAAGTACTGCCAACAGGCACCTATTTTTATATCATCAGACTTGATAAAAAAGGAAAAGAGATTAAAGGGCATGTGAATATTATTAAATAAATGAAGAATAATTTATTACTACTAGGTATATTCTTTTTTTGGACACCATTCGTATTTGGTCAAGAAGCTGAAAATATGGAATTTTTCTGCGGAACCAGTATTGCTCCGGAAAGTGGCCATGTGAGAGGAACGGAGCAGCCGTATTTCAAAAATAAGAACATAAAAAAAAGGATGGCAGCCCATTTGGGTAAATCAAATGGCACTGTACTATATGTTCCTTTCAAATTTAAAGGAGAAGAAGATCCCGAAGAAACGGATATGAATCAAGTAAAGGAATTCTTTTTAAGAAGTTCATATACTGAATACACATTAAATACCACCATCACCCCTGTTATTGAATTGCCCTTTACTAGACAAAAGTATATTGAAGATAATCTAAATTGGCAGTCAGATTTATACAATGCAGTTTTAGCACTAGCATTTAACCCCAACGACTATGACTATTATATAAAGCGATCACAAAACGGACAACCTTTTGGTCGTTCGGTAAGTTATGGGCACAGTATTAATTTAAATACCGATGACGTGGGTACCGCCTGTCATGAAATTGGGCACAGTCTTTATCCTGGCATCGGATTTTCAGATGCAATCTTACATCATGCTAGCTTATGGCAAGCAACCAATCCAACACAAGTAATTGGAAACGGAAGCAAGGTTGAATATGGAGATTTGTTTAGTATCATGGGGTCATCTAATACGCCCGAAAAAGACATTGCTTTAGTACATAAGATAAACTTGGGGTGGATAAAAAAAGAAGAATACCACTATGTAACTGCTAATGATACCTATAGAATTTATGCGCAAGATAGGGGAAGCAAAGTAGCAGGAAGGAAATATGGAATAAAAGTAGGGAAAAAGGCTCAAATTTTAGGGGATAGCTATGGTTATTATTATGTTGAGTTTGTCAACAACTTTGATGAATCGGTTGTTCACAATGGGGTGCTGTTGCGAACATTTAGAGGAGGTGGCGATAATCATACCTTTTTGCTTATTACCGAACCTATGTCATTTGCAGGCGCTCTCAATGCGCCACTTCTGGTTGGGAAAACTTTCAGAGATAATCAAGCAGGAATTACGATAAAAACTGTAGCCAAAGGAGGCTCAGGGGATGATGCGTGGATGGATGTCAAGGTTACTTTTGACGACCCAAATTCTACAGAACAGTATCCAGTTCTTTCGGTTGTTACTCCAACGGGCAATCAAAATTTCCCTATGGGAGAGAATATCCCCGTACAAGTAAACGTTAACCAACCAGGAGAATCTGGTATATTCATCACCGATGTCACGCTGAAAGTAATTGAGCCGTATTCAATTCAGACTGCTTATTTAGCACCGTATAACTTTGTAGTAAAGGATTTGGAAGAAGGCACTTATACGTTAGAGATAACAGTCAATAATAGTGTAGGGTTAGCAGTTTCAAAAGCGATTACCATTCATATTAAAGCTGTTACAAGTGTTAAGAATTTTGAACAAACTGAAACAAAAATCTACCCAAACCCAACGTTTGGTAGTTTAAACATTAATTGTGCGGGTCAAAAAAAAATGATAACCTATAGATTATTGACCGTGACAGGCAAAGAAATTATGTCAGGAACCGTGGGTGCTGAAAAAATTGCATTGTCACTAGCGGGGGTAAATGCTGGTATTTATTTTTTGCAAGCCTACTTTGGCAATGGACAACGAAGTGTCTATAAAGTAATCAAGCAATGAAACAAGATAAAAACGAAAGAAGTGTTGCCGGTATGAGAATAATTTAAAAAGGATTTGGTTATGCATAGTCAATTATTGGGGTATGTTATAATCGGTTTTTAATTTTTTTGTTACGTTTAAGAGTAATCATGAAAAAGTGTATAGCTGCTTTGGTATTTTTCTTCGCTGCACAACATGTGTGTGGACAAAATACATACTATGTATCTGCAGATGGAAACGACTTAAGTACAGGTAGTAAGTCTCTGCCATGGGCTTCTATAAAGGAAAGTATTCCTAAACTTTCGGCAGGGGATACACTTTTGGTCAGAGCAGGCATCTATTATGAAAATAATATTCTTGTAAACTTACGTGGAACAAATACCGCAAGAGTAACTATCAAAAATTTTCCAAGTGAGACGCCTATTATCAATGGATCTATTGCAGAATTTAGGGCATCTCCAAATTCTGATTGGGAAGTTTATGATTCATCAAAAAATATTTATAGATCCACGAAAACATATCCAGCAGTGAATAGTGATGTATATGGCTATATGGCTGAGGATAACGAAAACTGGAAATTATTAAGTTATGAACGCTTTGACCCCTTTGTTTCTGACAATCAAAATTTTGCTAGTGACGGTAATACATATTGTGGACCGGGTGTTTATTATCATACCGGTGATAAAAAAATATATGTCCGTCTAGAGCATAGTAACTACCAACATGACCTTGGTCGGTTTTCTCGAGAATATAATTTCCCTGTCCATGTAGATTCTAGACAAACAAAACTCTATCTTTTTTCTGATAACGAAAGGTTACTTACTTTTGGCAGCAACGCAGCCTATATTACTTTTGACGGGATTGACTTAAAGTATTCAAATACAGTGGCTTACTTTTCAAGTGGTGCGCATCATATCACGCTAAAAAATTGTGAGGTAATGGGAGGTAGGTATGATATTCAGATTAGAAATCTTAGTCACGATATTGAAATTGATCACATCACCTTCACAGGAAATCTTCCACCGTGGATGGCAAGAAGCGATGCCAAAAAACCTTCGGCAAATTTACGACCAATGCATTTAATGCAAGGTGCAGCCATAGCTATTACAGAGAATCCTTATAATATTGATATTTCGCATTCAAAATTTATAAAATATTTTGATGCTATTGATGCGACTAAAGGACCAAATAACATACATATTCATCATAATATATTTGACGGAATCAAGGATGATGTACTTCAATTAGGTTCTGCTTCATACAATATTGAAATTAATGATAATATTATGAAAAATGTTACTGCTGGTATTTCATGGAATGGATCAGGGAAGCCGCCTTCCGGTAAGATAGGTACTAAGTATTTTCACCATAATGTTATTGATGCCAGTACACTTACTTTGTATGGAAGGGTGGATCCCAATAACCAATTAGACGACAAAAATGATGGTCCGTTTAGAACAGGAATGGCAACGGGTAGGGCTTTTGGTATGCATACTAAAGGATCAATTACCGGTGCAGATCCGTGGAAAGTATATCATAACACACTGATAATCGGGCAGGATGCAGACCGTGGCGGTACGGGAGTTTCCTATGATATTCCGCTATATGATGTGAGTCACCCTCATCAAGTATATAACAATATTATACTTCAAAAATGGGATGTTAATGTTCCTGCAGATTTTTATGCTTTTATGATTCGTGATGCACGTATTAAAGATGGATCTCAGATATTTGATGGTAATTTATACTATAGAACCTATAACTCTACGAATGCTTCTCATTCTATGTTTGAAGATATTGCTACCACATATAATAGTGGAATCAAAGATTTCGAGCATCTTAGTGATTTGAAAAACAATACCGAATACATTAATTATTCAAAGCAATATTATACACCAGGGTGGGAAAACTCAGGGGTGGAAGGCGATCCCGAATTAGATGGTAATTATCGTCCATCTTCCCAAAGTTTAGCAGCCTCAGGAGCAATAGATTTATCTACTAAAGGATGGCCAGGAGCGATTGGAGAAACTTTTCGAGGGGCTTTAGACCCTAAAACTTCCGCACCAACCTTAACTGCTGACGCAGGTCAAGACAAAACTATCACTTGTACAACAGCACAAGTCACTTTAGGCGGCAGCAACACATCAAACGGCGCCACCTATGCATGGACGACGAGCAATGGCAACATCGTATCAGGCGGAACAACAAAGAATGCGACCGTTGACAAAGCAGGAACTTACACATTGACGGTGAGCAAATCAGGCAGCACAGCGGTAACAGACGATGTAGTAATCACCGAAGACAAAGTGCCACCGACCGCCAATGCAGGAACAGACAAAACGATCAACAGTGGCGAGAGCACACCATTAAATGCGACGGGCGGCGGAACGTATGCATGGTCACCCAGCACGGGCTTGAACAATGCAAACATAGCCAACCCAATGGCAACACCAACCAGTGACATCACCTATACAGTAACGGTAACAGGCAGCAATGGCTGTACAGCTACAGACCAAGTAGCAATTACCGTAACCACCCCTTCCCCCACCTTAATCGCTGACGCAGGCACCGATAAAACACTCACCTGCACAACGACCCAAGTAACTTTAGGCGGCAGCAACACATCAAACGGCGCCACCTATGCATGGACGACGAGCAATGGCAACATCGTATCAGGCGGAACAACAAAGAATGCGACCGTTGACAAAGCAGGAACTTACACATTGACGGTGAGCAAATCAGGCAGCACAGCGGTAACAGACGATGTAGTAATCACCGAAGACAAAGTGCCACCGACCGCCAATGCAGGAACAGACAAAACGATCAACAGTGGCGAGAGCACACCATTAAATGCGACGGGCGGCGGAACGTATGCATGGTCACCCAGCACGGGCTTGAACAATGCAAACATAGCCAACCCAATGGCAACACCTACCACGACGACGACCTACACAGTGACCGTAACAGGCGGTAATGGCTGCACAGCTACAGACCAAGTAAAGGTTACAGTAAACAGCACAGAAGATCCTTGTACACCACCACCTATAGCCAATGCAGGAGCAGATGTAACGATAGAAAAAGGAAGCAGCACACAACTTAATGCTACAGCAGGAAGCGTATATTCATGGTCACCAACGACAGGATTAAGTGATGCAGACATTGCCAATCCGGAAGCCAACCCAACAACGACGATGACTTATACGGTAACAGTAACAGACAGTAATGGCTGTACCGCCGCAGATGAGGTAACGATTACAATAGTAGAAAAAGAATTTAAAATCAGCAACAACAGTTTCAGTCCGAATGGCGACAATATAAATGATGTTTGGCACCTAGAAGTGTTAAAAAAATATCCCACTAGTGAAATAACGATTTACAATAGGTGGGGCAACAAAGTATTTACCTCAAGCAAGGGATACCCTACCCCATGGAATGGGACATACAAAGGAAAAGTACTACCCACTGGCACCTATTTTTATAT
>CAYRIF010000004.1:0-19358 GCA_964424205.1 uncultured Roseivirgaceae bacterium
TTTTTAACAAATATACAAAAAATATACGTCATATTATACTTAACTTAACACTAGTATATATGCACGCTAGTTAGCCCGGAATATTCATGTGATTAGCTTGGTGTATATGTGATTCCGATAGCCATCGAAAAAAAATCGAAGATATATGGGCATATTTCGAGGGTTTTGCAACCTGCCTACCGGCAGGCAGGCGAAGCAGATACGCCAAGCTAATTGCAAGCTCCGCAAATTTGGGGTATTTGATTTTTAGCGAATTACAGGGTAATCATCTTATAATAAGGAAGTTACAAATGTTTTTTTGTTAAAATGGTGAATAATTCGGGTTAGAGCATTTTGCACCACAACCGCTGTTCCGAGCATGTATGCATGCTAGTTAGAGCATTTTGCTCGGACTTTACAGCCTGCCCGACTGAATAGGCGGGTCCTTGCAGATATGCGTGAAGGAAGAAACCCCATCGTCCTCGTTTATAGCGTAGCGATAACAGCCTGTCCCGATTAACGGGAAGGATGTATTGCGCTTAGCATTTCTACCAAAAGGGTAGACAAGTGTAATGCGGTTTAAAAGCTACGAGCTATTCAATTTAACACATTTAACCTTAATTTTTAAGCTACTAATCTATCATATTACTATGTTTGTTGAAATTAATCTTTAGAAAAATGTCAAAAATCATATTGATTACAGGAGCTACCAGTGGAATAGGTAAAGCGTGTGCCCATCTTTTTGCAGAAAAAAAATATCGTCTCATACTCTGCGGTCGTAGGGCTGAAAGGCTAGAGACAATCAAATCACAACTCTGCAACATCACTGAAGTACAGACCTTGTGTTTTGATGTGAGCGATAATGGAGCCGTAAAGAATGCCATTAATACACTGTCGGAAGGGTGGAAAAACATTGACATACTTATCAATAATGCAGGAAATGCACATGGATTAGCATCTGTTCAAGATGGCAGTATTGCGGATTGGGATGCGATGATTGATATCAATGTCAAAGGGCTGCTCTATGTTTCTAAAGCAATTATCCCAGTCATGGTAGCACGGCGGTCAGGGCATATTGTGAATATTGGTTCTATAGCAGGCAAGGAGGTTTATCCAAATGGGAACGTGTACTGTGCCTCTAAACACGCAGTAGATGCAATTAACAAAGGAATGTTAATAGACTTGAATAAATTTGGTATCAAAGTGTCGGCAATAAATCCTGGATTGGTGGAGACAGAATTTTCGGTAGTGCGGTTCAAAGGCGATATGGAAAGGGCAAATGGTGTCTATCAAGGATACGACCCTTTGCAAGCAAACGACATTGCAGAAACCATCCACTTTGTCATATCACGACCAGCACATGTCAATATTAGTGACCTGGTGATTTTACCTACCGCTCAGGCGAGCGCTACTGTATTGAATAGGAAGTAAAGGGAATAATTTATATATTGCTCCAAGCACATCATTCTTGCTGCCTGACGGCAGGCAGGTACTTCGCATTCAGTTTGAAGTATAACAATACAGCTGCACTTTGGCTACTCGTAGCTAACGCACTCGGGTCTTTTTCAGCAGATCCTATCTAGCCAGCATGCGTGAAGGCAGCATAAATATCGCCTTGATAAAAGCAAAAACGCCTTCCACGGCAAAGCCAAGAATTCTAAATGGTAATAATAGTAACCAGAGGATTGGATACAGGATGAGCAATCCAATGGCAATAGGCCAGCAAAGAATGAGTAGTATAACCCAGAGTAATAGTTTCATATATTTTATGTTTGCTGTAGTATACGAAAAGTGTTGAGGGAAAGTTTGTAGCAGGAGTATTTACCAACCACCACCAGCACCTCCGCCACCAAAACTACCACCGCCAAAGCCACCGAATCCACCGCCACCGCCCCCAATACTTCCACCAAAATTACCGCTTCCACCAGTAAAGTGACCCCACGTACTACCGCTTCGATAGGGATTCCCTAATGTCCGTGTTCTGTCGTGATTGCCTCCATTTTTTCCGCCGCCTCTACGCGACAACATGATGATTACAAATAACAGCAGTAAACAGAATAGGAGAAATTCAATTGGAAAACCTTCGCTTTCAGGTTCAGCAATAAACTGTCCGCTGACGAGCGACATCATAATATTGGTAGCATCATCTAAGCCTCCATAATAATCACCTGACCTAAAATGAGGCTTCAGCGTGCGTTCTACAATTCTTTTGGCGATGTAATCTGGTATGAATTGTTCGACACCATAACCAGTGGCAATCCACATTTTTCGTTCCTCTTTGGCAATCAAAATCAGCACGCCATTGTCTTTGCCCTTCTGGCCAATCCCCCATTTTTCTCCTAATTCAAAGGCATAGGATGATACATCATATGGCCCAATGGATGTGATGGTCACGATTGATATTTGTGTGGAGGTCGTATCATCAAAATTTGCTAATTTCCGTTCCAATGCATCCCGATCAGCGGAGGAAAGCATATTGGCTAGGTCATTGACTAATTTTGGAGGCGAGGGTTTCTTAGGAAATTTTTGCCCAAAAGATGCCGTTGTAATGATGACAAAAAGTAGACTAAGAAAGAGTTGTTTTATCAATTTCATATTATTCTCCGTACGAAATTTCGTTGGGTAGCTCCCCACTTAAATCATCCTTGTATGGAAAGTGTTTTCCTAACACATGACCGACTCTTTTTATCCCTTCACAAATGCCTTCTGTAAATTTTAAATCAGAAAAGGCATTGGAGAGAATCTCTTTTTCTTCATCCCAAAAAGTTTCGGGAACAATAGCATTGATGCCACTATCGCCAATGACGGCAAATTTTTGAGCATCATAGGCGACATAAAAAAGCACGCCATTTCTCAACTTTGTTTTATGCATGTGAAGTTCGGCAAATACTTCTGAAGCCCTATCCAAAACTTCTTTCTGGCAGGTCGGTTCAAGGTGTACTCGTATTTCTCCCGAAGTGCCTAACTCAGCTTCTTCAATTGCACGAATTATTTTCTCTTCATTTATGTTTAAAACGAAATCGGAATCCATTACCTAGAATTTTACCTCAGGTGCTTTGTCTGCTCCTCCCGAAGCCTCAAAATAGCCTTTCTTCTCAAAATCAAACCACCCTGCATACACCACTTGCGGGAAACTTCGAATATAGCCATTATATTCTTTGACCGAGTCATTGAACTTTTTGCGTTCTACAGCGATACGGTTTTCGGTGCCTTCTAGTTGTGATTGGAATTCTAAAAAGTTTTGGTTTGACTTGATGTCTGGATAGCGTTCTATTGTTACCAGCAGTCTTGAAAGCGCAGAACTTAGACCATCTTGTGCCTGCTGAAATTTTGCAAGTTTTTCTGGTGTTAAGTTATTGGCGTCTATGGTGGTAGACGTCGCTTTTGCTCTTGCCTCGATTACTGAAGTTAATATATCCTTCTCGTTTTCAGCGGCACCCTTCACGGTGTTCATCAGGTTGGGGATAAGGTCGGATCTTCGTTGATAGGCATTTTCTACATTGGCCCATTGCCCCACAGCCTGCTCGTCCAGTGTGACCATTTTGTTATAACCGCAAGACGATAGCGATGAGATGAGTGTTAATCCAATCAGATATAAAGATATTTTTTTCATAGAGTTTAGTTTTTTAGTGATAGTGCCAAGTTACTGTTTTATGGGCAGTACTACAATATTTTTTTGCAAATTACGATGAATAAATAATATGTCAGCTTACCGTTCATCAAAAAAATGTAACATTTTTTGATAAAAGCAGTCTTACATTAAAACAAACTGCTTGTTTTGTGCAACTTTTCTAAAAGCAGATGGTCTTTTATGAAAATTGTCACAACAACAAATCAAACTACTTGTAATCACATGTTTATAAAAAATAGATTAGTCATTGCTGTGTGCTTGTTATTTATTTTTTGTCAATCAAAAGCGCAAGAAAAAGCAGCGGTTGAAAAGAAAATTTACACGACACATAGAATAAATAAACAGACGCCTACTATTGATGGGAATCTTGGTGATGATGTCTGGAAAAGTGTGGATTGGGGAGGAGCGTTCAGGCAATACAAGCCACATACTGGTGAATCACCCTCACAAGCGACCGCTTTTAAAATTTTGTACGATGCCAAAAATCTTTATGTAGCCTTTAAGTGTTATGATACTGAACCGGATAAAATTGACCGCCGGATGTCACGTAGAGATGGATTTGAGGGGGATAGGATTGAAATAAATATTGATAGTTATTTTGACCATGTCACTGCGTTTTCTTTCACGGTAAGTGCTTCGGGAGTAATTGGTGACGAGGCAATCACCCAAAACGGCGATAACTGGGATGAAAGCTGGAATCCAATTTGGTTGGCAAAAACAGCAATTGACGATGAGGGGTGGACAGCAGAAATTAAAATCCCATTAAGCCAATTGAGGTTTAGTAATAAAGATAAACAAGTTTGGGGATTTCAGATTATGCGATATCTACTCAGAAAACAGGAGCGTTCTCTTTGGCAGCCATATCCTGCAAGCCCATCAGGGTGGGTGCATCTTTTTGGTGAGCTGCATGGTATAGAAGGTATCAAACCGCAAAAGCAAGTGGAGATAGCACCGTATATGGTGGCAAAAATGGAGCGATTTAAAAAAGAGGTGGGAAATCCTTTTGCTACAGGAAAAGACCAAGCAGTGAGTTTTGGTATAGATGGAAAAGTAGGAATCGGCAATAACTTAACCTTGGATTTTACAATAAATCCTGATTTTGGGCAAGTTGAAGCAGACCCTTCTCAAGTAAATTTAGGGGCGTTTCAAGTCTTTTTTGAAGAAAAAAGACCTTTTTTTATTGAGGGAAGAAATATTCTTAACTATACACTTACACAGTCTGCCTGGGGTGGCAGTTATTCGGAAGATAATCTTTTTTATTCACGGCGAATTGGTCGAACACCCCATTATTATCCTGATGGTGAATTTGTTGACCAACCTGCCAATACCGCTATACTAGGCGCTTTTAAACTGACAGGGAAAACAAAAAAAGGACTTTCCATAGGCATTCTGGAAAGTGTGACAACGCAGGAAAAAGCAGCAATAGACAATGGTGGCGTTAGAAGCAAACAAATTGTAGAGCCATGGACAAATTATTTTATAGCGAGACTGCAACAGGATTTTAATAAGGGAAAAACCCAAATAGGTGGGATATTTACAGCTACTAATCGGAACCTGAGCGATTCTACACTAGATGCTAGACTGCACAAATCTGCTTACTCTGGTGGATTGGATTTTGTGCATAATTGGAAAGATAGAAAATATTATGTGGCAGGTAATATTACGGCAAGTCATGTAATTGGAACAAAAAGCGCAATCACCAGAACGCAAGAAGCCTCCGAGCATTTTTTTCAAAGAATTGATTTTAAGCATAATAATGTGGATGCTACCATTACCTCACTTACCGGAACGGGTGGGATGTTAAAATTTGGTAGGGCTGGTACGGGTAAAATAAAGTACCAGACTGGGGTGACTTGGCGCTCGCCTAAATTAGAGCTCAATGATGTAGGATTTATGAACAGTGGCAATGTGATTAGCCAATGGACATGGGTGGGTTTTCGTACGCAAAAACCCTTTGGGGCATTTAGAAGCGCTGGTATTAATATGAATGAATATATCAATTGGGATTTTGACGGAAATAACACCGGTATGGGAATTAATTTTAATAGTCATTTCCAGCTTAAAAATTATTGGTCATTCGGACTTGGTAGCACGGTAAATGCTAGCAGATTTTCTACGACACTATTAAGAGGAGGCCCTCTTGTTAGGCTTCCCGGGAGTCAATTTGCTTGGTTCTTTATTGATTCAGACGAAAGAAAGAAAGTCAATATAGGGGTGCATGCTTTTGCTTCGTGGGGAAATAATGCATGGCGGAAAAGTATGGGATTCCAGTCTTGGATTACCTACCAGCCGACCAATGCACTAAAAATTTCACTACGCCCATCCTTTAATATTAGCGAGCGGGCACATCAATATATTGGAAAAGTTGACAATAATGGCACGGATCAATATATCACTGCTTTGATTAATCGAAAAACAACTAGTATTGCCATTAGGGCTAATTATAGTATAAGACCTAATTTGACCGTGGAGTTTTACGGACAACCATTTGTTTTTAAAAGTGCATATGAATCTTTTAAAAAAATTACCGATGGAACGGCAAAAGATTACCAAGATAGGTTCCATACTTTTACAAATGCGCAGATTAATTTTAACAAGATAGACAATAATTATGCGGTAGATGATAATTTGGATGGCAATGAAGACTTCACCATTCGCAATCCTGATTTTAATTTTTTACAATACCGAGCGAATTTGGTAGTACGCTGGGAGTACAAGCCTGGGTCAACACTATTTGTGGTCTGGAATAAGGAGCGAACAGAGAATCCAGACCTAGATAATTTTGGTGTTGGAAATTTGGCAGGCGAGTTTTTAGACCCATTAGAAAAGGCACATAACGTATTTTTGGTGAAATATACTTATCGCTTTGTTTTGTGATATTTAGCAGTGTAGCTGTATTTTATAAAAACTACAATGGGTTTGATTTAGAGCCCACTGTAGTTTGCGTACCTGTTATTAAAATCGATAGGCTAAGGATATTAATGCTCCGTTATTTGATAGCCCATAATTAAATCCAGATAAATCACTTTTTGTTTCACTATTATTGGCAGAATTGGTGATAATTGACGCCCCAGTTGTGTAGCCAATACCAGGTAATATTTCTGCCCCCAATAAAATTCTTTCATTTATTAGATAGTTAAAACCAATGACAATATTTATTCCTGAATTATAGGTGGTTTTGTTATTTGTACGGTCTTGGTTGGAAACTGTTTTGTCGTCAAAATCAAATTTTGATTTATTATAACTAAATGATAAATCACCACCATACCTCAATTCAAAATTATCGGTCACATGTTTTCTTAACTCTTTGCCAAATGTTAGATTGATTCCTGCTGAGCTTTGCTTAATATCTTGGTTTTCAAAAACTTCATTATTGCTGGAACCTGATAAGAGTAATGTATTAATTCTCCAAAGGGATTTTGAACTGCCAAATTTATACGATAATCCGAAACTATTAAGGTTGCTAAAAATTAATCCAACTTCTTTTTGTTTTGTTAATTCTTGTGCCTGAGATGATAAGGTAATTGAAAGAATGAAAAGTATTGAAGCTATTTTTTTCATAGTATTAAAAGATTAAATTAAACAAATTATTTATTTGAGAAATAATAATATGGGTTAGCACAATTATTATGCCATGTTAGTTTGATTAGAGTTTAGGAGTTAGAAAAAACGAAATTATTAATTAAGAATGACTTCATTTTTTAACCAAGATATTTTTTTGAAAACTATATTTTTGATTTAGGAGCGAGAACACTCTTTAAATCGCTTGGTTGTTGTTAAAGCTTTTTACATTATGTTTGTATGAAAGCAATACTACAAGTATGACCAAATCTGAAACCCAACAACAATTCCAAAAGATAGAGGAGGAGCGCAATGCCTTTTTGAATAAACTTTCAAAGTTTTCAAATGAACAGCTGAATAAAAAACCAAGTCAAAGTGCATGGTCCGCACTTGATGTGGTCGAGCACTTGATTAAATCGGAGTATTATTCATTAAAATATATTGAAAAGAAAATGAGCTTTAATCCATCCTTTGAAAAAGCTGGACTGAAAACAAACTTCAGGTATTTGATGATTAAAATATCTATGTGGTCTCCATTTAGTATTACGGCACCCGTGGCGGTCAGTCAGTTTTCTTCAAGCGGCAATTTTGAAAAATTGAAATTGGAATGGAATAAAGAGAGAGAAAAGTTAGCACTCTTTTTGGAAAAATGCACTTCGGATTTGTTTGACAAGGAAGTGTATAAACATCCGGCCGTTGGTAAAATAACGGTGCCGCAGATGCTAAAATTTTTCTCTTTACACTTTCATAGACATAAAAAACAGGCTATTAGAACCTTGGAAGGATAATAATTGTTTATCCGTGGGCAAATGTAAGTGTTAATATTTTTAAGATTGATGTAAGAAAAAATTTGTTTGTCTTGCTTTCTAAATTTGAAAAGTAGGATTATTCATTTAAATAAAATGGCTGCTACTGATTTTTTATAGTTTCACCGAGTAATTCGGATAAAGTAACGAAATTTTACAATATATGTATTATAATAAGGTTAGTGTAAATAGCTAATAATACAGTTTCTATTAAACTAATTGATGTACTAAATTCCATAAAATGCATTATGGATAATTTTTAGCATATAGCTAATTTACAAAAAAAAATGTCGGCAGGATTTGCTGATTTAAAATAACCAATATTTAAAACTTAAACCAAGATTGTATTATGAAGAACTTAAAGAAATTAGGATTTATAGTGACACTAATGGGTGTTGTATTGTTCAATGTGGGATGTGGTGAAGACAATGAAGCACTGATTGTTACTGATCCAAAAGCTGAATTTGATGGTGAATTAGCCATGGCAGAGGGGGATACAGATAAGAGTATCGATATTTCTGTTGATGCAACCACAAAAACTGCTGTAGATGTGAAAGTGACTTTCACTTCTACGGCTAAGAGCATGAAGCGATTATACATTACTCAAAACATTGGTGGGCAAGGAGATGAGCCATATGAATTAACTGGAAATGTGGATAATAAGGCAGACGGCTCATTGGATATAGCGGCAGGCAATTCAAATGTAGTAACGTATAAATTATCCTTACCTGTGCCATCAAGTATTTCAGAGGGAACGGTAGTTTACAGATTATGGGCGACTTCTGGAAGAGGTGATTATAGAGATCATAGCAAGCGATTAGTGGTAGGCGTTGGATCAATTACGCTAACGTATGGCGGTGCGAATGCAGCTGCGGCTGTAAAATCTTACACAGCAAAAATGTTTGCTGTGCCTTTGGCTGACGGAACTTCAAATACTTTTATTTCAGTATTGGATGGTAACCTGTATAAATTAAGCGATGGTGAGGAATATGCATCCTTTTGGGATTTTGGTTATTATTGGCTGGACAGTCCAGGCGCATCACTTGCTTCAACTGCTGCGTATCCCAGTTTATTTGATCATGATAATGATGCAGGAACCCCATTGGTCGCCATTGCAGAACTTACAGGAACTGATGCCGCAGAACTTAATAATTGCTATTTTGCAACATCTGCAATGACCTCTACAGAATTTGATGCAGTGGCAGTTTCAGGTGATCTTTCTTCGCTAGCGGTTTCTACAGCTGATGCGGAGAAAATCATGAATCTAACTGAGGGTGATATTATTGCTTTTATTGATACCTATGGAAACAAAGGACTTATTAGAGTGGTCACTATTGTATCAGGTTATGGATCAAATGGTGCAATGACAATTGACATTAAAGTGCAACCGTAATTGGAGGATCAAAGTATAGGATGAAAGCTCGGGTATTATTACTCGAGCTTTTTTATTGCTTTTTCAAAAAAAGAAACGGGTTATATGCGGTATTTGATGTTAAAATGGTGTAAACACTATGCTTGAAGCTTGGATATTTGCCTTGCTTGCTTGGTGCTTTTCTTTGAAAGATGCAATGCTTTCGGAATGAAAATAGTAAAGGTAGTTCCTTTTCCTATCTCGCTTTTTACTTCCAATGTACCTTGATGTTTTTGTATAATTCCAAAGGAAATTGATAAGCCAAGACCCGTACCTTCTCCCAAGTCTTTGGTGGTGTAGAATGGGTCAAATATTTTTTCCTTCACCTCGTTTTCCATCCCTATACCAGAATCAGAAATCGAAATTTTTATTTGTTTTGGACCATTTTTGGTCACTATTTTTATAATTCCTTTTCCATCGATGGCTTCAATTGCGTTGTTAAGCAAGTTCATGAAAACTTGGTTGAGCTGACCAGGGTAACAATTGATTTCTGGTAAGTGGGAATCAAAATTTTTGATGACTTTAATTTCCTGACTGTTTATTTTATTGTTTAATAATATTAAACTGCTTTCAATACCACGGTGTACATCCACTGTTTTAAGTTCGGTTTCATTGGTTCTCGAGAAGTTTCTTAAGCCTTCAACGATTTCTGCTGTTCTCTCGGCACCTTCTTTTACAGCATTAATCAATTCATGCACTGCTCCTTTTGTTTCTTTAAAATACAGTTTTTCCTTCAGTTTATTGATTTCAGAAACCATGCTTAGCACTTCGTCAATCTCATTGTAGTCATCTATTTTTTCATATTTATTAAGAATTTCTATCAATGCATCTAGCGAAGTTTTGAGTCCGTCTATGCCAGCATAAACAAAATTGATTGGGTTGTTTATTTCATGTGCAATGCCCGCTGTTAATTGTCCTAAAGAGGCCATTTTTTCAGATTGGATTAATTGTGATTGGGCTGATTTTAAATCGGCAAGCGTTTTTTCAAGCGCAATAGTTTTGTCTTTAATTTTCCCAAAATTCGAAGCGTTTTCCAGCGCAATGGCAGTATTTACTGCCAGGTTTCGTAAAATATTGAGGTGATATTCAGTGTAGGCATTTTCATTAGGACTTTGTACAGTGATAACTCCAATGGCTTTTTCTTTGACTTGAAGCGGTAGATAAATAATTGATGTCGCTTGTTCATGCGTCAGGGAGGGTAATATTTGATTAACATATTGGTAATATTCTTTTTCTAAATTGCCAATCATAATTGTTTCCTCATTATTATAACATTTGACTGCAAGCCGGTTGGTATCTTCTAGTTTGAAAGATATCATAATAATTTTTTCATCTCTTTCTCTGCAGCCTGGGAATTCTAGATGATTATTTTTTTTATTAAATAACCCAATCCCAAAAAAAGTTGCATCCATTAATGGATTAACATTTTGATAGACGGTTTCAATAATTCTTTCTATCGACAGATTTGAGGTGATACTTTTTCCAATTTCACTTAACTGTTTTATATTTTCATAGGACGCTTCTAGTTGGTCTTTTTGTCTTTGAATTTCAAGGTTTTGAGTGGCAAGTTTTTCATTGGCTTTTTTCTTTTCTAGGTAACTTCTCACCGCCAGAAATATAATGATAGAAAAGGCTATTATTATCCCATAGAATAGGCGTTCTCGGACTGTCTGTTCTTCAAGTTTCAATTGTTGCACAATTGCCTGCTCTTTATATAGCGCCAAATCTTTTTCTTTTTGATTCTCTTCGAGGTCCATTTTTGCAAGTGCTAGGCTGTTGATACTATCTCTTTGCTGTAGTATTTTGTTATCATCACTTTTTTTATTAATCAGATATTGCTGCTCAAGAATGGTTAGCGATTGCTCCGCTTTTGTTTTTTCAGCCATTTCGTTGAGGAGGGTGATTTTTTGAATATCTTCATTACGTTGATAGAGTTCTGTTTCTCTTTTTAAAAGCTCGTTTTCGTTATTCTTTTTTTCTAACTCTATTTCCTTGATTTCTTTTTCAGTAATGGCAAGTCGTTTTTCTGTTTCTATTGCGTTGATTTTGTATTGCTGTTGTAATGATTTTTCTTGTCTTTGATTATGTTCGGATAAGAATTGGTCATTGGCTGTGGCATAAAGTTGATAGCAAATTAATGCATTTTTATCATCGCCAAGTTTCTGGTAAATCTCTGACAGGTCTTTATAGTTTGAAGCCACAAATTGTTTGTCTCTGGAATCCTCGGTGGTGCTTATTGCTTGTCGCAAAGAACTCTTAGCGCTTTCATAGTCCTTCATATCTACTTGGTTTTCAGCAATTCTTTTGTAGATATCTGCTATTTCTTCAGGTTTTCCTTTCGAAAACCACACCTTCAGTGCATCATAGAAATTTTTATTGGAGGTCTTATATTTTTTTAATAACCGATAAATTATCCCTCGATTCATTAAAATTGTTTTTTCTATGAGTGTTGGTTGGCCTGTTGGCTTATATTTCCTTGTCAGTGACAATGAGATGTCAAAATTCTCGAGGGCTTCGGTATACATGCCCATATATTTGTACAGGTATCCTAGATTATTGTAAGAGTTAACTACCCCAAAGGTGTCTTTTAACTCTTGCTTAATTCCAATCATTTGTTTTTCATACTTTAGAGCAACTTCATAATTGTTTAGTTTTTGATAGGCATCTGACAACCCTCTCAAAGCCTCCAGTGCCCCCCTTAAATTTTTATTTGACAACTCAATATTTAACCGCTCTTTTTGAAAGCCTATAACATCTTCGTGATTATTAAGTGCTACATAGGAGTCACATAGCTCAGTAATGATTTTAATTCTTTGGGTGATGTCATGGGATTTTCCATTTTGTTCATAGGCAGTTTCAAAATAATTGATGGCCTTTTGATGAAACTTCCCCCAATCTTTATAGAGCAATCCTATTTGAAAGTTCACGCTTGCTGAATTTTTTGAATCCTTTATTTTTTCAAATATTTTCAGCGCCTCTAAATAGTTATTTAGTGATTTTGCCAGTATGGTATTTTTATTTTTTTCACCAATGTTCAACCCTTCGTGGTGCTGGATTCTAGCCATTAAAAATATTGATTTGGCGATTGATTTTTTGTTACGAATTGCTTTTGATATTACAAAAGCTTCTTTGGCGTTGTACGCCGCTGTCTTGAAATTGTTGTTGACCAAGGAGGTATTGGCTTTTTGGAGTAACTTATTTACATAAAGCGTATCATGTGGATTATTACTATCCCGTGTCGGAAAAATATCACTACTTATCTGTGAATTACAGACAAGGGTTGTGGAAATAAATAATAGTAATAATAATCGAGTAATCATATGGTTTTTGCACGCTTTATAATCAGCAGGGTTACAATCTAGTTAATTTTTGGAGGGAAAAGCTCAGAATTATTCAAAAAGGAAACGGATTGCTCGTAATATCACCCTTAATGGGGGAATTAACTATTGGCTGATACCATTTTAATGTTAAAATGGTATGAAAGAAACCTAAGCAAGTGGAATCGTAAAAGTAAAAATAGAGCCGCTATCTTGATTGGTGAGGATTTTAAGTGTTCCATTTTGTTTTTCGGTGAATTCTTTGCAAAGTTTCAGCCCGATACCTGTTCCTTTTTCGTGGGCGGTACCTCTGTTCGTACTGAAATAGTCTTGGTCAAAAAGCTTTTCCAAGTGTGCTTCGGAAATACCTACTCCCGTATCTTTTACACTTATGCTGGCATGATTTTCATCAGTTTTTATGTCTATCGACACCTTTCCTCCTTTTGGTGTAAACTTAATGGCATTGCTGAGTAAATTTCGAACAATTAAATTACTCATATTTTTATCCCCTAATACTGCCACTGGTTTTGTAATGATGGGCGCACTGAGCGTCATGCTTTTTTCAGTGGCGGCAATTTCAAATAGTTTGATATTCTCACTAATAATTCGCTGTATATCAAGCGTTTCAATCATTATTTTATCATCACCAAGTTGTGAGAGCGACCAGTTTAGTAGATTGTCTAATAGGTTCATGACACTTTGGATATACGTACGTACCTTCAAAGAATATTTTTTGAAATCATCAACAGAAATATTGGCTTGTGTCTGCACCATCACTTCCATTAACACATTCAAAGAGGCCATGGGTACTCTTAAGTCATGTGAGATAATAGTGAATAGTTTATCCTTGATTTCATTGGTTTTTTGAAGCATTTTATTTTTGCTGTCCAATGCTACGGTTCTTTCTTTCACTTTTTGTTCTAGCTGTAAATTTGCCTCCTTTAGATTATTGATAAGATTTCTATTATCTTTTTTAAGTTGATAGCTACTCAGGGCATTGTCAATAATTATTTTCAAAGCTCGACTATCCCAGGGTTTTAATATATATTGAAAAATACCACATTTATTGACTGCTCTCATGATAAAATCCACATCGCTGTATGCAGTAAGAATCATCCTTTCGGTATTTGGATAAATACTAACAACCGCTTCTAAAAACTCCACACCCGTCATTTCAGTCATTTTTTGGTCAGTTATAACAAGATGAATTTCTTCTTTGTTCAACACCTCCAAACCTTCTTTTCCTGAAAGGGCTGTATAAATTGTATAATTTCTGAAGAAAGCATTCTTGAAAACAACGAGGTTGTTCTTTTCGTCATCAACATAAAGGATGTTATAGGCGTTCATAGCATCATATTCTAAAATGTACGATTGCTAATGTAACGAAAATATTAACTTTAAGTTAATGAATGCTAATTCAGCCTTTCGAAAGGCAGGAGGTTTTTATAAGGTCAATGCAGCCATTGGGTCATGAGTAAAAACTTTTTGCTTTGGAATAATAATGCTAAAAGCAGTGAATTTTTTCTCTTCACTTTCTACATGGATAGTGCCATTTAGTTTTTCAATAGCCTTTTTTACTAAGTATAACCCCAGACCATTGCCTTGTGAGGTTTCGGTTGCTCTAAAGAACATATCATAGATTTTTTCTTGGTACTTGTGTTCAATTCCAAGTCCGTTATCTTCAATTTTTATGACAATTTTGTAGTCATCATCAGCAATACTAACGATGATTTTGGGGTTTTCTCCATGTCTAAAATTTACTGCATTTTCTAGTAGGTTGCTTAATATGATTTTTAGCAGTGGTTCATCTGTTGATATTTCGATGTCAGGATGGTAGTTTAGCGCGATAGAAATATTATATTCCTTAATTTTTATAGAAAGCGGCTTTTTAATTTGGCTGATTAACTTTTCAAAATCAATGTCATCATTACTCAGCGGGATTGTATTAATGGAATGGATGTTTATCAGCTTATTTAACGTATTGTCCATGTCTATGGTCGCCATTTCAATGATGTCCAAATAATCGATGTCGCCAACCTTTCCTACATCCTTACCGTCCAATTTTGCTAGCTGTGTGAGCCCTAGAAGGCGTGTAATAGGTCCTTTGAGATCATGGGAGGCACGATACAAAAAGGTATCCAATTCTTCATTCGAATCGATTAGCTTTTTGACAGTTTTCTCAAGCTTGATTGTTCTCTCTTTAACTTTTTCTTCTAAGGTTGTATTGGTTTGTTTTAGCGCTTTGTTTGCAAATAAAATATCTTCCCATGCTTTTTCTAATTGCTTATTCTTCTCTTCAATATTGTTTCGTTGGGCTAAAATTTCCTCCGTTTTTTCTCCTAATAAATAGTTTTGCTTTTCAATTTCGACTTTTTGTTTTTCTAACGCAAGTGTTTTTTTCTGAAGTTCAATATGTTGTTTCGTTATTTTTTTCGTTCGTTCCGCTACCTGTTGCGCTAGGTGGTTCTCTCTATTGGCAATACGCTTGATTCTTAATTGATAAATGATAAAAACAAAAATTATGGAAAGAATGAGAGATGCTGTAATCACTTCCCATCCACTCCAGGAGTCCATGGCTTGCAGCGTCTCGTTTTGTGCTTTTACAATACTTGTAAAAAAGCTGCCTGAAACCAAAACAATAAAAAATAAAACCCTTTTCATCAGAATTTCCTACTCATCAAGATTAAAAGGGAAAATTAGGAATAATTTAAAAGTTATTGAAAGTGATACTTACAAATATTTGGACACGTAATATTTTAATGTAGTTTGTACTAGATGGCAAAATCGACCGCATACTGTGCATTGGACATAGACATCCACTCGTTTTTAAGTGCAATTGTATGGCAGGAATAGGAAAAAAATATCGGATTTACCAAAAGGCTTAAAAACCTTACATTGTTTTAAGGCTTGTACATAAAATTACGGGCATAAAAAAGGGATTTCAAAGAAATCCCTTTTCACCCAAACAATAAATTAGCTTTTACAGCTATAAATTGTAGGTACTAATAACGTATTAATAATTTGCTTTAATTGTAAGCTAGCCGACATTTACGCAATTATGGTAACATGTATGCTAATTATTAAAGAGAAAGGTGCCTTTTTTTTCTCGACTGGTTAATTTTAGACTTTTTGTTTTTCCAGCTACTTTGATATGAACAATATTGGATTGGTCGGTAAATGTTTCAAATAGTAGTTCATTTTTTATTTCAACAGTACGGATTTTCTTGATTTTCTCTGTTTCAAGATAGCACCATACGGCACCTTCTTCTATTTCATGACCTAAGTATTTGACTTTAAGTATTTTGCTGTTACCGGTAATGGCAAGGTGTTTGGCAAAATATGTTTTAAAAAAATCATCAAGCGCAGTACTGAATGCTTTATCCTTAATGTCTATTTTTTTCTTTCCTGTGACATGCTTAATTGCAGTTTCCATATCATCTAAAAATACGCGTTGTGTAATTTGCAGCACCTTTGTTTTTTGATCATAATCAATTTCACACACACTCACATGGAATGGGTGCATAGCGGCTGTGCTCACCACCAGTAGTAATATTAAAATGTACTTTAGCATATATTTATATTTAGTCAAAGCTAATGGATTTATTATACAACAGGCAACTAACGTACCAATTTTTGTGATACGTACTTTATTATACTTTCATCATATATATATAACCGCTCTTGTAAAAAAACCTTAAATTTCCCAAAATAATTGTTAAGTTAGCAGTTTAATAAACAATACGTTTTTGTCACAATTTGAAATTTATTTCACGCTTGGTAGGCAGCACATCTTGATGATAGATGCCTATGACCATTTGCTGTTTTTGGTGGCGCTCTGCGCTGGTTATGTTTTGCTTGATTGGAAAAAAGTATTGATTTTGGTAACGGCGTTTACCATCGGGCATTCCATCTCTTTGGCACTTGCTGTTTTCGATGTAGTCAGTGTTGATTCTAAAATCATTGAATTTTTGATTCCACTGACAATTATTGTTACGGCAGCGGCAAATTTGTTAGTTGAAGGACAAAATAAATATTCGATAAAAAGTATATTTAACTACCTTTTCGCGTTGTTTTTTGGGTTGATTCACGGACTTGGGTTTTCTTATTATCTCAAAAGTATTTTGAGTAGAAGTGATTCGGTGGTCGTTCCGTTGCTCTCATTTAATCTTGGAATTGAAGTGGGTCAAATGGTTATTGTTATTACTTTTCTATTGTTCTCATACCTATTTATTAGTATTTTTGGGCTGAAAAGAACAATATGGAATCGGGTTATTTCATCTTTAACTCTTGTGATAGCATTGTTTTTGCTATATGAAAATAGATTTTGGTAAATTCTAAAAAAATAAACACAACATAAAAATGAAGAAAATAAAATTACTACTACTTACAGTATTTATTACAGCATTTGCTTTTGGACAAAAGCATCAAGGTAAATTCGAGCAACTAGGAACAACATTGCCAACGCCAAACGGTTATAGAACGGCCTCGGGTGCTCCGGGAAATGACTATTGGCAGCAAAAAGCTGATTACGATATTGCGGTGGAATTGGATGATACAAAACAGACCATCACAGGTACTGAGTCAATTACTTATCACAATAACTCACCTGATGCGCTGCCCTATTTATGGATACAATTGGATCAAAACGTGCGTGCGAAAGACTCAAATACACCTTTATCAAGAGCATCAAATGGCGTGCCTGATTCTATACCTGCAAAGTTTTTACAACAAGGGATGGCTGATTTTGAATATGATGGGGGTTTTAAAATTGCGTTTGTAAAGGATGCGGAGGGCAATAAGTTGCCCTACGTAATTAATAAAACGATGATGCGGGTTAATTTACCAACGCCAATTCAGCCTAAGGGGAGTTATCAATTTTCTATCCGATGGTCCTATAATATTAATGACAGGATGTTGATGGGCGGACGAGGAGGTTATGAATATTTTCCAAAAGATGATAATTATTTATACACGATTGCACAGTGGTTTCCGCGCATGGCAGCATATTATGATGTAGAAGGGTGGCAAAATAAGCAGTTTTTAGGAAACGGAGAATTCACACTTACTTTTGGGGATTATGATGTGCGTATTACGGTGCCATCTGATCATATTATTGCCGCTACTGGTACACTTCAGAATGCACAGGAAGTATTGACACCCCAGCAGTATAATCGGTTTCAAAAAGCAAAAACTAGCTTTGGAAAACAGGTAATTATTGCGACACAGAAAGAAGCAGAGGAAAGAGAAACTAAAAAGGCGAGCACAAAAAATACTTGGGTGTTTCATGCGGATAATGTAAGGGATTTTGCATTTGCCAGTTCTCGTAAATTTATTTGGGATGCCATGGCTGTAAAAATTAACGATAAGACACCGATGGCAATGTCTTATTATCCGAAAGAAGGCAATCCACTTTGGGAAAAGGAATCAACGAAGGCTGTTGCAAACACCTTGAAAACATATTCTAAGTACACCATTGATTATCCTTATCCGAAGGCAATATCAGTACATGCTGCTTCTATTGGCATGGAATACCCAATGATTTGCTTCAATTTTGGAAGACCAAACGAGGATGGTACTTACACCGACCAATTAAAATACGGCATGATTGGCGTGATTATTCATGAGGTGGGACATAACTTCTTTCCGATGATAATTAATTCTGACGAGCGTCAATGGACGTGGATGGATGAAGGATTAAACACATTTGTACAGTTTCGTACCGAGCAGGAAGCTTATAAAAATTTCCCCTCAAGAAGAGGTCCTGCAGCTAAAATTGTTCCGTATATGAAAGGTGATCAGAGTTTTATTAGTCCTATCATGACCAACTCTGAGCAAATCAAGCAGTTTGGAAACAATGCATATGCTAAACCTGCCACAGCATTGAACATGCTAAGAAAAACCATCATGGGACCTGAGTTATTTGATTACGCATTTAAGGAATATGCAAGGAGATGGGCATTTAAAAGACCCACGCCGGCAGATTTGTTTAGAACCATGGAAGATGCCTCTGCTGTGGATTTAGATTGGTTTTGGAAAGGCTGGTTTTATACGACCGACTATGTGGATATTGCAATTGATGATGTGAAATGGTTTAAAACCAAGCAACCCGAACAGCCTGTGATAGAAAAGAAGAGAAAAAGAGGAAAAATCAAGCACCCTGTAACGGAAGAGGTGAAAGCAGATGGTAAAAACAATGACTTTAGCAAAGGCTATAAGGAGTTTACTTTAACTGATACCGACCCGAAGTTTTATGGGGAATATCAAAATAGAGTGAGTGACAAGGACATTCGAAAAAGGTATGCCGATAAAAACTTTTATGAAATGACCTTCAAAAATAAGGGGGGATTGTTGATGCCAATTATCGTAGAGTTCACTTATAAAGATGGTACCAAGGAAAGAAATTATATTCCTGCGGAGATATGGAGAAAAAATGAAACTGAGGTGAAGAAGGTATTTATGAAAGACAAGGAAGTTGTTAACATTCAGCTTGACCCTGGCTTAGAAACTGCCGATACGAATGTCGATAATAATGTTTTTCCGAAGGTGAAAGTTGATTCTAAATTCGATAAATTCAAGAAGAAAAATTAGTGTTAAGTCAAGGCTAAACTGACTGAGAATCCAGGATGTTTTTTATGCCATCTCTGGTTTTAAAA
>CAYRIF010000004.1:19458-31657 GCA_964424205.1 uncultured Roseivirgaceae bacterium
GAATCAGTGATGCCTACTTTGTCCCGCTCGGGTTTGGGGATGCTCGCATGCGTCATTGTGGCGGGGTGACCGCAAAGTGATTCTACACCGCCCAAAGATTCGGCGAGGGTGAAGTATTTAAACTTTTTCAAAACTTCAAATGCTGCCTCTTGTGTATCGTTTTTCAGTGTGAATGAAATCATGCCTCCGAAATCATGCATTTGTGTTTTGGCGATGTTATGATTGGGGTGCGACTCAAATCCTGGCCAATACACTTTTTTGATGGCAGGCACAGTTGCCAAAAACGCAGCAATTATTTTACCGTTTTCACAATGCCGCTGCATCCTAAGGTGCAATGTTTTAATGCCTCGTAATACTAAAAAACTATCTTGAGGACCGGGTACACCACCACATGAGTTTTGTAAGAATGCCAATTTTTCGGCAAGTGCATCATCATTTATTATCAACGCGCCCATCACCACATCGGAGTGACCGCTGAGATATTTGGTAACTGAGTGCATGACAATATCTGCTCCTAAATCCAGTGGGTTTTGCAAATAAGGACTCGCAAATGTATTGTCCACTGCCAGTAAAATATTGTGCTTTTGAGCAATAGCAGCAGCCCCTTTTACATCAATAATATTCATCATCGGATTCGTTGGTGTTTCAATCCAGATGAGTTTGGTATTAGTGTTTACATATTTTTCAATATTGTTTACGTCATTCATTGGAATGAAGTGAAATTTGATGCCGTAGTTTTCAAATACCTTGGTAAAAATCCGATAGCTACCGCCATATAAATCATTCGTGCTGATTACTTCATCGCCAGGTTGCAGTAACTTGATAATACTATCAATGGCGGCAAGTCCAGAAGCAAAACACAATCCATGCTTCCCATTTTCCAGTGCTGCCAAGTTTTTTTCTAGTGCATGACGTGTTGGGTTTTGGGTTCTAGAATACTCATATCCTTTGTGGTCACCGGGTGATGCTTGCGCATAGGTAGAGGTTTGATAGATTGGCGTCATGATGGCGCCAGTGGTTGGGTCAGCATGTACGCCTGCGTGTATGGCTTTTGTTCCGAATTTCATATTGTTTATATTTTTTATCAAATAAGGAGTATAAGGTTCATGTAATTGAAATCCCAAGCCTTACCTGTCTGTTGTTTTAAATGAATAATAGTATTTTATAAGTGTTATTCTGTTAGTTGAAACAATGATTTTTTTGCTGCATCAATGTTGTTTTCCTCGATGAATTTATTATAAGCGATGGCAGCATTGTCATAGTGCATTCTGTGGTAGATGGTTTGATTGTCAATACCTGCTATGTCATTAATTAGTTCCTTCATTAGCGGATATTCTTCAAACCTTGGATGGTTTTGAGCAAAATCAAATATTTGACCTTCCAAATAGGTAGTTTCCATATCATAGGCATCAATTTTATCCGAGGCGCTCATTGTATTTTGGTCATACCGTGATTTTACTAGCAAATCTAAGTCTGCCACAAGCGAATCATATTTGATTTTGTTGTAAGCGTTGGTATAAGACACCTCGTCTAAAAGTCGTTTCAGATAGCCTAGTTTGAGGTCATCATCCTTTATCATAACTGCCCACATGGCATCTACACTATCTGCCAATACAGTTAACCTAGCAGTTTCGTCAGCAGTTGTTTCTTTTGATTTTTCCTCTTCTGTAGATTTAACATTTTTTCCGCAGGAGAAAGCAAGAAAAGCAACTAGAATGATGTAGAAATATGATTTTATGAATGTGTTCATTTGCTGTTTTTTCTGACAAATCTAGTAAATAAATTAGAATCGAAGGAAATTATACTTGTTCAAAAATGAACTACTATGATGATTTTGAAATACAAATTGCGGAAAAAATTCCCAAATTGGTATGAGATAGTTAAAAATGAAGTCCGTATTTCCCATAAATTGCAGATTGTGTCAAAAGGCATGAAATTTGCTTTTATTCTGGTGTTCAACATTTTTTAAACTAAATACATATAATTATGGGTGTCAAGACGTTAAAAAAAATTATTGTAGGATTGATTTTTTGTGCCATACTTTTAGTGGTTAGCTTTTTTATAGAAAACAAAAATGACATGACAGAACAGGCGGATAGCACGATTGATTTACCTTCCCACAGTTATTAGAAAGGTAATTTTCTGAGCACAAAACGCACAGATTCCCCTGCTCTTTTTTGAGCCAATATATTTATCGCTTCATCAGTAAGCTGTAGAATTCGCGCATATCCTCCTGTGGTTTGGCAGTCTCTCATCAATATAATTATTTGCCCTGAGGGTGTTAACTGCACTGTTCCTGGTTGCACCGAAGAGGTGATAATTTCAGCAGCAGCAATATTTTCAGCAGCACTTAATCTATAACCCATTCTATTACTATCGTTGGAAATTTCAAAGGATTGGTGAAGTAATTTTTCTCTAACTCCTCGTGAAAGAAGATTAAACTCAGGACCTTTGTCCACGGTGATGATTGGACTTTCAAAATGTGCCTTACTAATTTTTACCGAAGAATTTGCTAAATCAGTTGTAGGAATCTCACTGGTATTGATGGAAAGAATATTCCCCTTTTTGATGTGGAAATTTTCAGTAATGTTAGGATAAAAACTATAGCTATCCAATATTTTTGGAACAGAAAAGCCGCCTAGTGCGGATAGATATGCCCTCACGCCATATGATGGTTTGCCAAATTTTATAACGCTGCCCTTCGGTATTTGTACTGCTTTATTCATGGAAATTTTTTGTCCGTTTACTGACGGAGAAAATCCCGCACCAGTAATAGCGATAACAGTATCTACATTAAACTTTAGAATAGGAGCGGTCATCGTTATTTCCATAATTGCCTCATCATTTGTATTATTTACCAAATGGTTTGCAAGCCTAGCGGAGCGCTGATCCATCACGCCGCTCAGGGGCACACCCCATTTGCGATAGCCATAACGACCGCTGTCTTGAATGGTGGTAAACATGCCTGCTGCTATTACTTCAATCATGATACATCTCACTTTCTATTTCGTAGCTATTTTCCTTTTGTAAAGCAGCAATTTGATGGTATTCTTTTTCGTTGATAGGAATGAATTTTAGTTTATCTCCTGCTGTTAGAAAGGAAGGAACGCTAGCATTGATATCAAAAAATGAGAGGGGTGTATTGCCTATGATGTGCCAACCGCCTGGACTTTCGCTTGGGTAAACGCCAGTCTGATTTCCACCAATTGCTACGGCACCTTTTGGAACAGCCATTCTTGGAATCTCCAATCGCGTCGTCGCTAATCTTGAATCTAGCCCTCCTAAATAGGGAAATCCAGGTAAAAAACCAATGAAGTAGACCTCGTATAATGGAGCGGTGTGCATCGCTATAACTTCAGGTAGGGTGTAGCCTTTTTCTTTTGCCAATCCTTCAATATCCATCCCAAATTGAGGCTTATAACAGACGGGGATTTTCCAAATGTGATATTCTTTCTTTTGGTTTTCTCCTGGGGCAATGTATAAATCTTTTAGTGGTGAAATTAAATCACAAACGACAGCGTCTTCGTGAAAAAATAAAGTAAGGCTGCTGTAAGCGATAACAGTTTCAAGGATGTGCTCAGAAAATTTATTTAGGATTTTTGCTTCGAAAATTTGAATGTCTTTACGTACATCGCTGTCAATGATATTAGGCCAACAAATCAAAACTGCATGTGCACCAAAAGGCTGATATGTAAGTGAAAATGACATTATTGAAGGACTATATTATTTTTAAACAACTGTTTGTAAATATAAGAAGCCAGTGCAACAGCATTAGGTTGATCGCCATGAATGCAGCATGTTTGCACTTCGATTTTTACTTTTTCTCCTTCTATAGATAGTACCGTCCCTTTTTCTAAAATATGCTGAACTTGTTTCCAAGCAACCGTTGGTTCAGATATTACTGCGCCCTTTTTTGACCTCGCTACTAATTGTAAATTACTGTGGTATTGTCTGTCGGCAAAGGCTTCAAGGATAACGTCAAAATTTGGGTGTGCTATATTTGCTAGGGCAGATTGATAGGGCGCATAAATAGCAGCATTGATTCCAGTTTTTTTTATCGCACTTAATACGGTTAAAGCGGTTTGTTCATCTTTTGACGCTAAGTGGTACAAGGCGCCATGGAGCTTTATATGGTTTATTGGAAGCCCTTCTGCTTGACAAATTTCTTGAAACGTTTTTAATTGGTGGTAGATGGAATTCTCTATTTCATTTTTAGCGAGGTTTATAACCTTTCGCCCGAAATTTTCCTTGTCAGGAAACGATGGGTGTGCTCCCACTTTCACGTGATGTTTTTTTGCCAACCGAATGGTAGTAGCCATTGTTTCTTTATCGCCATAATGACCGCCACAGGCAATGCTGCACGAGCTGATAAACGGCATGAGCAGGGCATCATTCCCAGCGCCTTCCCCTAAATCACAATTGATATCTATTTTCTTCATCGTCATCAAAAAAGATTAAACACTTTTGCAATACTTTTCAATCCCAATACAAACGTGACTAATATGACTAACCACCCAAGTACGTTCTGAAATTTAGTATTTTTATAGTCTCCCAATATGTTAGAGCGGTTCATCACCCACAGTAAAAAACCTGCAATAATGGGTAGTAACAGCCCATTGGCAACTTGTGCAAATTTGATAATTTCAATGGGTTTAATACCAGATGCCGAAAAGAAGACACCAAGGAATAAAATGACCATCCATACGCGTCTAAATTTTTTGGATTTAAGATTGTTGTTCCAGTCAAAACAGCCTTGCGCTACATAGGATGCTGCCAATGGCGCAGTGATGGCAGAGGTAATGCCTGCAGCAAAAAGTCCCATCGCCATAAAATACGTGGCATAATTTCCCAAGAGTGGCGCCAGTCCTTTTGCAAGATCAACCGCTCCCGATACCTCAGAAGTTTGGATGGCGGTAGCGCATATGATAATTGCCATCGATACAATGCCGCCCAAAGCAATAGAAACAATGGTGTCTTTCCTGGCCTTTTTTACGCTCGCGGCTAGTGGAACTGAACGGTCACCCCACTTTTCCTGGACTAGCGAGGCATGCAGAAACAAATTATACGGTACAACTGTAGTTCCAATGAGTGCAATAATCATGAGCAAGCTGCCATCCGGAAATGAAGGAATTAATAGACCTTGAACAATTCCAATTATATCAGGTTTTGTCATAATCGCTGTCAGTAAAAAAGCAAAACTCATGACGATTACCAAAGAAACCAAGATTCTTTCTATGATTTTATAATTGCCAATATACAACAGGATGAAAGCAATAGTGCCAATTAAAATACTGAGTACGTTGATACGTGTATTGCCAATTAGGAGGGAAGTGTCCTTCAATAGAATACTAAGTCCCAAGACACCACCACTTATATTTCCTGCTTCATAGGCAGCATTTCCAACCAAAATAGCTGCCATTATCAATAAAATTACCATCCACCTGAGGGTAGGATTGGCGATTTCATTTTTTACGGACTTTGCCAATCCCATTTTTGAAACCAACCCTAATCGCGCTGACATTTCTTGCAAAAGAATGGTGGCGACAATGGAAAAAACCATTGTCCATAGTAACACGAAGCCATACTGTGCACCAGCCAGTGTACATACAGTCACTGTTCCTGGACCGATGAACGCCGCAGCGATTAATGCCCCAGGACCAATATCTTTAAACCATTTTGTCATATGGTATTTATTTACTGCTAAAGATAAAATTAAAAACTACAGAAAACAATACAGCTTTTACACTTGTTGATTAATTTGCGACCTAAACAAATAATTAATGACCGCATCAACAGAATTTTTAAACATTCCGATTACTGATTGGGTAGGATATGCCGCCTCAGCTGCCGTGTTATCTTCTTTTTTGATGAAAGAAATCATCAAACTTAGGTTAGTAAATATGGTGGGTTGTGTACTATTTGTAATTTATGGGGTGATGCTCAATGTGGCATTGCCAATTATTATTCCGAATACCGCCATCTTTTTCATTCAGATTTATTATTTGTGGAAGGGAAGAAGTGGTAAATTATTGGATTGATGTAGTTAAATGAAACGGCAATTAAAATATCTTTTTATATCTGCAATGCTATTAATAGAAGGTTCGGTTATTGGGCTTTTCTTTTTCGATAAACTGTATAGCCCTGTCGGCCTATTCATTGGAGTTGGCATCTTGTTTGTTGTGATTGCAAATTCCAATATAAATAAAACAAATTCAGCAAGGGTTTTTGGAGGTTATATGCTTGCCGTAACCCTTGTTTTTGCCTGGAACAACTATGAACCGAATTGGGGAATAGAATCGGTTGTTTTTTTAGACTTAGAATATCCTTTTTTTGTTTTCCGAACTATATCAACGATATTTCTTTTCGGGGTTTCTTTCTATTACTTAATGATAAATAGAAAGTTTTCAAGGATACGTAAAACTTATATTTTCAGAGTTGTTATTGTAATTTTAGGAGTTTGTCTATTGTTAGAACTTCCTTTATATGATATTCATGGTGATATAGGAGGGAATAGCCATGGACACAGTTTTTGGAAAGGAAGAGGACATTTGCACTAAATTACTTGAAAAATAATGCTATGACAAATAAACTTCAAAATTCAGCTTTCTTTAAGCGGGCAATTGATTTACTTTGCTTAGCCAAGGAGCAAGTTGTGCGGCAGATTAATTTAACAATGGTTCAGACTTATTTTGAAATAGGTAGAATGATTGTAGAGGAAGAACAGGATGGAAAAAATAGGGCTGAGTATGGGAAACAGCTTTTAATTGGCTTGTCTAAAGCGCTAACTAAAGAATTTGGAAAGGGATTTTCGATGACCAATATTCAGCAGATGCGTAACTTTTACCTGGTTTATCAAAAACAACAGACACTGTCTGCTAATTGTAAGAAGGGAATCCCTGATGCTTTTTCTCATAAATTTGTTTTGAGTTGGTCACACTATTTGAAGTTAATACGAATTGATGATATTAATGAAAGAAAGTTCTATGAAATTGAAGTAATAAAAAATAATTGGAGTGTAAGAGAATTAGACAGACAATATGATGCCGCATTATATTCAAGGCTTGTTTTAAGTCGAGATAAAGAAAAAGTAAAAGAACTTTCAGAAAAGGACTGGTCCTTGAAAAGCCGAAAGACGCAATCAAAGACCCATATATATTGGAATTTATTGGATTACCAGAAAAGTCTGAATATTCTGAAAATGATTTGGAACAAGGAATCATTAACAAACTAGAGCATTTTTTGCTAGAACTAGGAACAGGATTCACCTTTGTAGCAAGACAAAAGCGGATATCATTTGACGAAAAACATTTTCGAATAGATCTAGTTTTTTACAATCGAATATTAAGGTGTTTTGTTTTGATTGACCTCAAAATTGGAGAATTGAAACACCAAGACCTTGGACAGATGCAGATGTACGTAAACTTTTATGACAGAGAAATCAGATTAAATGACGAAAATAAAACCATTGGAATTATTCTTTGTCAAAATAAAAGTGAAGCTGTTGTGGAGTACACCTTGCCAAAAAATAATGAACAAATATTTGCAAGCAAATACAAGACTATTTTGCCTAGCAAAGAAGAATTGAAGTTGATAATAAGTAAATGAATTAGGGTTGAGCCTACTTGAAGAATTAGATATATTTCTTGTAAAACGTAAGTAGAAAACCGATAAATAATATGAAAACGATTAATGAACTTTTTTAAAAAATTTAAAGACATCCCACAATTTTTTGACAGACATAACTTAGTGTTTTACTTTTTTGTGGCAGTACCGCTTGGTTTCTTCGTGTTTATATATTTGAAGAATAAAGCCATCCTTGAAAATAATTTTTTGATTGAAGATGGGCTGTACTATTATAAAATGTCATTAATTATCATCGCTTTGGTAGAAATGTTGGTGGCAGAATTTATGTCAAAAGGAATGCTGAAACGAGTGCGCGCAGACCTGTCTATGAATGATAAATTAGCGCGTTATTTGATGGCGTCTTTAATTCGCTATGTTGGTTATTTTTCAGCGGCAGTTTTTATGTTGTTAGGGTTGTTTGTTTTTATGGAAGGCATTTTTGCAGCAACCTATATTGTGGTATTGTTTTTGATTTCGTTGATACGTCCCACCAAGCCACGAATGATTAAATCAGGCATATTTTCAAAAGAGGAAATACAGGTGATAGAGAATGATGGCGTGGTGAAGTAAAATGACTCCCACAGATAGCACAGATTCTCACTGAATAATCTGCAAGAATCTGTGCTATCTGCAGGAGCAAGTCTATAATATAAACCCAAAAGTAAAGGCATTTAATTTAGGTCCCTTGCCTGCATTAAATAGTTCATTCAAATCATAGTTGATGAATAAATCCATTCCCTTGAAGCCTAATTGTCCTCTGATACCGTATCGTAAATCATTCAAGTTGAAATTACCCTTTTCTTTTATTTTATCTTTAGTGCCATTTTCTTTATATCTAAATTTGGAGTGGCTGCCTAATCTATAGCCTAAATAGCCACCAAACCCTATTCTAAGGCCTTGTTTTTTGTACCTGGAAACGGATACCCCACCGCCACCTGTTTCGTATTTTTTGACAACTTTTGTACCATGACTAAAATCTAAGACGGGTACTAAACTGAGGTTGATAAAAGAGGCAGTTAACTTGCTTTTGATTCCTGTTCTACCAGCAGTTTCCATGAAGCCCACACCATTATCGGTTTTTATCACCTGATTACTAGCATTGTCCATTTTGAAATTATACCAACTGAATGTGCCTCCCCATTCGATGAAAAATGGACCTTGCCCTACATGTGTTTTGCGGATGGAGCTTAAACCCACATACCATGAGCCAAAAGGTTTGACGCTGTAGGCAGCATCGCCATTTGGAATTTCCCCATTTTGAAGGTAATTGTTGATGCCTATTTCTACATTAAAGGAGTTAGAAGTTTTGGGTGCAGGTTTGTTTGAAGTCGTTTTAACAATTTTTAAATCTTCATGCTCCAGGTCTTCCAAAGTATCTTCGATATCATCTACATCATCTCCTTCTATTTCAAATTTGTAATTGCCTATTCTTATTTTAACCCTGTCTCTTGTTTCATAATTTCCATCATCTCCTTCTATTTCATCATCATCTACTTCATTGCCATCTCTATCTATGTATTCTGTCTTTTCAGAGATGACGATTGTGGTGTCATTCAGGTATTTATCCCCGGATTCATCCTCAATAACCAGTACAGTTTTATTGTTTTTTGTCGAGTCAATTTGCATGTTGATGTCTTGCAGCATCGCGTTGATATCGTACTGGGTCAATTTGTCAAGTCCTTCCTTGTCTTTGACAAAGATGACAATTCTGGTATTGCCATCTAGCTCTATAATGATGGAATCTCTTGGAATATTTTTACTGAAATCTATGGCGCTAGCCGAGATAAATGGGAGCATTAGCAATGCTACGATACTTGTTATTTTTGATATATTTTTCATGTTTTTTTAAATTTTCTAGGTGTGTAAATTTTACTGACTCATTTGCGCATTAATGCGTTATTGTCACTACTATTTTGGATTTGCTTGTTGCTGTTGTTTTTTTGAACGAGCGGTGAATAATTCATCCTTTGCTTCTCTGATACTCGCCAATCCAATATTTTTTGACTTGACTTCTTTTGCAAAGTTTAGTACCCTCCTCAGAAGTTTATTCTTTTTGTTTTTATTGTCTTTTACACTAGCGATTGCTTCTTTTTCTTCTTTGTCTTTCTTAAAAGTAATCACCACTTTAGGACCAAAGTCATATGGTTTCTTTTGTGCTGCTATCGTATTTTCAATCATTGCGACAGCTTTGTCATCCTCAATCTTGTCAATCAATTTCATGGTATTTTCCTTTACTAAATTATCTTCTTTTTCTGCCTTGTTATCAGCTATTAATTCCTGCTGTTCTTTTGGTACTGTAAAGTCAATCACATCCTCTTTTTTAACTTGTTGCTGTACTGCGATTGGCGTTACTTTCTTTTTTATAATTTGTGTTGGAATATCTTTTACAACTTCTTTTTCTGTTTTTGTAATAATCTCTTTTTCAGCCAATTGAGGCTCTGAATTATTATTAATTTCATCGTCAATGGCTTTTACTTCACTTTCTGTTGCTTTCACACCTTCTGTTGTTGCAACGGTAGTTTCGCCACCATTAAAATCGTACAATGCAAAGACACTAGTCATCAATAATATCAGTACCGCAGCCACTCGCCAATAAACCATGTAACCGGCTTTCTTTGTAGCCATTTTCCCCGCTAACTTTGACCAAGCAGCAGCACTTGGTGCTACTTCATGTTGTACCAGTTTATTTCTGAACAGGTTGTCTATTTTTTTATTCTTCATAATTGATAGCATTATTGTTTAAAATCTTTTCGCTCTCAATGAGCTTGTTTTGTAGCAATGCCCGTGCCCTACTTAATTGCGATTTAGAAGTGTTGACATTAATACTTAACTTCTCTGCAATCTCCTTATGCGAAAACCCCTCGATGGCATATAAATTAAAAACTGTTCTGTAACCCGTTGGCAGTTCATTGACCATTTTCATTAGGTCATCTGCTTCTAGCTTGCTATTCAAGCTGTCATAATTAGGTTCAAAATTCGCAGCTTCAATATCAACTTCTAGGTACATATTTTTGTTTTTTCTAATGAACGTGAGCGACTCATTGACGATGATTCTTTTCATCCATCCTTCAAAGCTGCCGGCGCCTGTGTATTGTTCTATGTTATTAAATATTTTCATAAAGCCATTAATCATGGTGTCTTCCGCCTGTGTTGACTCTCCGATGTACCGCTTGCAAATCGAGAACATCAACCCAGAATACTGATCATATAATTCCCTTTGCGCCTTTGCACTGTTCTTTTTACAGCCAGCGATTAGCTTTTCGAGCGAATTAGATTTATTGATTAGTAGTTTCATTTTTCGGTTAACGACCCTAAGATGCAGCTTTTGTCCGAAGGGTTGCATCGGTATTATAAATTATCCTAAATTAATTAAATAAGTGGGTTTGGATTAAATATTAGGTATTATTTGTTGCATTTTTTATACCAAAATATAGGTCTGTTCGTTTTTATAATTAACCATAGATTTAAACCAAAACGTATAAACCAATGAAGAACTTAAAAAAACTAGTATTATCGATGATGATGATGAGCCTTTTAACCGCCTGTGCCAACTGGAGTAAAACAGCAAAAGGAGGAGCGATTGGTGCAACAGCAGGAGGGGCACTCGGTGCAGTAATCGGAAAAAAAGCAGGAAACACTGCGCTAGGGGCAGTGATTGGAGCAGCTGTTGGCGGTACAGCAGGGGCATTGATTGGAAAACGCATGGACAAGCAAGCGAAGGAAATGCAAGACGACCTCAAAAACGCAAAAATTGAAAGAGTGGGAGAGGGCATCATTGTTACATTCGATTCAGGTATTTTGTTTGATTACGACAAAGCAAACTTGCAGCCTGCTGCTACACAAAATCTAAATGAACTAGCAGCCACACTCAAAAAATATGATGATACTGATTTGCTGGTAGTTGGTCATACCGATAGCAAAGGAACGGACACCTACAACGACGCTTTATCAGAGAGAAGGGCTGCAGCCGTCACTAACTATATGGAAACAATTGGCATTGCCGCTGCGAGGGTAAAAATGGAGGGAAAAGGAGAAGCAGAGCCCATAGCCGACAATGATACAGATCAGGGAAGAAGCCAAAATAGAAGAGTAGAAGTAGCCATTTATGCCAATAAGAAAATGCAAAGAGCTGCTAAACGTGGCGATTTGGAGGTGAATTAGAATTTATATCAGCCTAAGTATAAAGATTCCTTCCTTTGAATTCCGATAGTCATCGGAAGGAATCTTTTGCCAAGATTCCGGTAGATAAAAAATACTCACTGGTCGTAGGCTAAGCTTTTTCAGCGATCCTACGACCTATCATAGCTAGCGCATCCTAATCATTTTGGAAAAATTCTAAGCACAATCTAAGATTATAAAACCTCAGTATTATCGACTCTTAATTAAAAGAATGGTCGTAGGATCGCTATCACTTAACTTACGACCAGTGGGTTTGCTGTTTTAGCCATTGTTGAACGAAAACTTAGTTGTTTTGCCATTCGTTATTTTTTTCACTCTGCAAGGCGTTAGCAAAAGATATACTTAGGGTCTGCTGAAAAAGTCCCAAGTGCGTCAGCTACGAGTAGACAAAGCGAAG
>CAYRIF010000005.1:0-21454 GCA_964424205.1 uncultured Roseivirgaceae bacterium
TGGCAGGAAAATCCAAATAGTAAATGCAAACGGGTTGCTCAAAATAGCAAATTGGAATTGATTCTTGCCCTATGCTACTCCAGCAGTCGCTTGGCCATCTCGCTATTTAATTGGGTTTTCAAAGATTCATAAGTAAAAGCTAACTGAACCTCTGGTGCTTTTGTCTTTATAGCCGCAGGAAATTTACAATAATTTACAATTTCTAATGCTGAATCCTGTAACATGAAATTTCCAAACTGAACTGAGTATCGACAATACTTCGAAACTGCACCAATAGCATTCTCATATGCCGCTTCATCAATTTCTTCATCTTCCAACTGATACCCTAAGTTTTCTTCGTACGCTTCTATTATTCTGCTATTCTTTTTTCTGACATTATCTTTGAAGGCCTCGCCACTTTCATCCAAAATTAAATCCGAAAGCTTTAGCAAACCTCCAGTCCTTAAATCAAAATTCAAATATACCGTCTTTGTTATTTTTACCGGCTCAATCCATTCTTCCATAATTTGGAGGGATAATATTCCGTTTTTATTGAAAGTAGTAGCATACTTCATACTAATCAATCCCTCTTCTACCATTTTTATCAAATCATCTTTTACGGAGTCCACCGTGACGCTTGAGTAATACTCTTCAAATATCTTTTTTCTGATTTTAGAATTCACTTTTTTGTCAATGACAGGATTACTTGTGCTAATAACTGGCAACACGAGTGTATTTAAATCCTTGCGATAAAAATCTTCTTCCACAGAAATAGCCATATCTGTTAAAGCGGCTGTTTGTCCGAATGACATAAACGGGATGAACAATAAAAATAATACCTTCTTCATTTTTTCACATTTTAATCTAAAATCCATAGCAATAGCGTTAAATGATAGTTCAAAAAAAAGCTTTCTTAGAGAAATAGCACAACCTACTTGGGCTGTTATGGTACATATGACAATTATAATGCCAATATGCGAGGTGAGGGGATTACTGATTACTGATTACTGAAATTTAAAAAATATCAATGAAAGAGCCTAGCTTCCGACATATTTAATAGAAATAATATTGAATTTATGATCATAGGTTTCATTCCAACCGTCTGCCAATACTACCGTAATATATTTATCGACAATAATTTCTCTTAATGTTAAAAAAACCTCTGCACTGATTAAACTTCCCGACCTATCATATACCTCAAGCCAGCCACCATGTTTTTTGATTACAGAAAATCCTTTACCTTGGTAGGTCTCTATTTTGTTAGAAGTCTCCAAAGTAACACCATTTTTGTTTTTACTGAGTAAAAAATTACTATCGACATGTTGTATTGAGACTGTATTCATTTTCTTAGTTTTAATCGTTGTTGGCATCTTTAAACAATATTCTAAATAACATAAAAGCGGTAATGCTGGCTGCAAGAAAAAGTACGATTACCGTACCCACAATTTTAAATAACATCATAATTTTAAAAATCAGTTACCATATGCTACTCAAAATACATGCCAATTGTGTTTTACCCTACTTATATCACACGACACCTGTCTCAATTCACTTCTCATATTCCCATCCTGGGAAATAATTCTTTAATTGATTGTTTAATAGCACCATAAAATTTACTTAATTTGCAATCCAGCAACTGATATATCATGTTTTTTATACTGTCTAAAACGCTCTATTTTATAGCAATGCCCTTGAGTATTATTATATTGTTATTGCTAGCTACTATTTTTTTAAAAAAACAAAAGTATAAACGGATGACATTAATAGTTGCCGTATTTGTACTCATATTGTTCAGTAATGAATTTATTGCCAATGAGGCGATGACTGCCTGGGAAATCAGCCCCACACCTATTGAAAAACTAGCGGATTATGACATTGGCATCGTACTCACAGGCATTACTAATACACTAAAAAAACCAAATGACAGAGTATATTTCACACATCATGCCGACAGGATTACACATGCACTGCAATTATACAAACTCGGAAAAATTAAAAAAATAATGATTAGTGGGGGCTCTGGAAGATTGCAATATTATAGTAATTCCGAAGCAGAAAATTTAAAATATTTTTTGATGCTGGCAGGCGTGCATGAAAGTGATATCATCATTGAAAAGAAATCAAATAATACCCACGAGAATGCTCAGTTTTCTGCCAAAATATTAAAAGAAGACTACCCCAACAAAAAATATCTATTAATTACTTCTGCCTTTCATATGCGTAGGGCAAGGGCTTGCTTCGCAAAAGAAGGGTTGGATGTTGCTGTCTATAGTGCAGGGTTCTATACTGAAAATAGACAATTCTCCCCTGACATTCTATTTGTTCCAAATATTAAAGCATTTGACCATTGGACTGTATTGGTAAAAGAGTGGCTTGGTTATTTGATGTACTGGATTGTTGGGTATATTTAGAGATTGAAGAAATTCTGAAGTTAACAAAATATGGGTGTAAACAGTAAACAAAAAGTAGATTTTTCGGTGGTTATCCCCATCCACAATGAGGACGAAACAATCCAGATACTCTACAAAAGGCTCCATGCTGCTGTTGCTACGTTGACTGAGAATTATGAATTTATATTTATAAATGATGGCAGTACTGATCATTCGCTTACTGAATTATTAAAACTAACAATCCTTGATGAAAAGGTATTCTATATAAATTTTAGCAGAAATTTTGGCCATCAAATTGCAGTGACTGCCGGATTAGATGTGTGCCAGGGTGATGCCGTGGTCATCATGGATGGTGATCTCCAAGACCCTCCGGAACTTATACCTGACCTTTATGATAAATACAAGGAAGGTTATGAGGTTGTGTATGCAAAGCGAGCCAAAAGAAAAAATGAAAGCCTGTTTAAAAAAATATCTGCTAAACTATTTTATAGGGTTTTAAAAAGTATCACCGCCATCGATATACCATTAGATACTGGTGATTTCAGGTTGATTGATAAAAAGATTGTTGATGCCCTCAAGGAAATGCCTGAAAAAAACAAATTTTTAAGGGGACAAATAGCGTGGCTCGGCTACAAACAAACAGCCGTGCTATTTAATAGAGACGACCGAAAGCATGGAAAAACAGGCTACTCATTTAATCAAATGCTTCATTTTGCGTTTGACGGCATTACCAGTTTTTCTGACAAACCACTTGCCTTTGTAACCAAACTAGGTTTTATTATTTCGTTCATCTCATTTCTTATTATTGTGTACGCAACATATTCACACTTTGTATTACACCAAACCATCACTGGCTGGACATCCCTTATTATAAGTGCTATGTTTATAGGAGGTGTTCAATTAATATCCATTGGTATTATAGGAGAGTATATCAGTCGTATCAATAAAAATACAATTAACAGACCGCTATATGTTGTAAAGGACAGCAACTTAAAAAACATCAAGCATAAGTAACGCTTTCTGTTTGTTAAATATGAAACAACTAAAAAAACACATTATTCCAATTCTACACGCTCTAAAAACCATCCATCATTCTATTGGAGCAGTTTTAAGTGCCCCTGCCAAAATTGTAGAACAAGAAAAGGATTGGAAATTTTTAACAACCGTGTACCCAACGCTGCATGAGTTTTTCTCTAAAAAAATTATTCTTACAAAAAAACTAAAATCAGCCTACGAAGATTATGTTACTAACTACTCCGCACCATTAATTTCAATGTCCCTGAGTAGAGGGGTATTTTTATATTACTTCTGTCAAACAATCAAACCGAACACTATTTTAGATCTGGGTTCGGGGTTTAGTTCTTATGTGTTTAGAAGTTATGCAAATGGAGATGTCAAAGTCATCTCTGTTGATGATTCGAAATTCTGGCTCAATGAAACAAAGGTTTTTTTAGAAAAATATGAGGTGCAAACTAATAACCTATTAACATGGGAGTGTTATGAAAAATCAACAGACAAAAATTTTGATTTAGCCTTTTTAGATATTGGAAACCTAGATTTTAGGCTAAAAATATTACCTGAGCTACTAGAAGACATTAAATCACATGGAGGAATTCTAATTGTGGATGATTATCACGTTCCTCATTATAGAAAAAGCATCAACCAACTATGCCAAGCCAAAGGATTAAACATTATATCATTACGCAAGGTAACAAGAACTAGACTTAATCATAATGCTATGATTTATTCAAAACTGGTGTAAAAAAAAAATATTGAAAACACACACAACATACCTATAGTTAATTACAGATAATTTATTGCTTTTTGAAGAACCATACTGCTTCCATTCAATAAAAAATCGCTTGCTTTGGTTTTGTTAGATATTTTGATATACTTTACATGCTACTTTTTAGCAAATAGTCTATAACAACGTATGCCCAGTTCAAAAAGTCTAGTCAAAACAAAACTCCCTACCAAGCAAGGGAAATTTGACATGTACGCCTATCAAAGTGAGTTTAGCGATTTCCCACATATTGTGCTCATCAATGGAGCGATTGACCCGGATGAAGTTCAGACCATAAGAATTCACTCCGAGTGTATGACGGGGGATGTTTTTAGCTCGCTCCGGTGCGATTGCGGGGAGCAGTTAGATTATGCGATGAATTGGTTTGGAATGCATGGTGGTGTCCTGCTTTACATGCGACAAGAAGGAAGAGGCATTGGCATTGTCAACAAAATGCACGCCTATAACCTGCAGGATAAAGGACATAATACCAAAGTAGCCAACGAAATGCTGGGTTTCCATCAGGATGAAAGGCGTTACGACGAAGCCATTGAAATACTGCGTGACTTGGGTGTAAAAAAAATCAGGTTGATGACCAACAATCCAAATAAAATCAATGGGTTCGAAAACTCAGAGATTATGATTATCGAACGGCTGCCGATTGAAATGCAACCCCATGATGGGAACGAACAATACCTCAAAACCAAAAAGGATGAAATGGGACATATATTCAACAGCATAAAATTGTAGCCAAATGATGCAGGTGCATGATAATCCACTTTGGCCAATACTGATTGCCTTAAAACAAAATCTGCAAGCGTTGAAAGAGGTATTTCGGTTTGTCATAGTAGAGATTGAAAAAGAAACGTTTACGCTACATATCAATGAAAAAAAAGCTAACATCAATAACAAATGTATCATCATCTCAAAAGATGAATTCTCAAAAACAGCTGATAGTCATGCACATATAAAAATATCAGGTTTATTGAATTTTGAGATTCTATCAAAGGGACTGCTAAATCAAAATGAACTTATATTTCTGAAACAATACTTGCCTTATGTGTTTCTTTCTACCCAAGGAAAAGAGCGGAAATCGGCTGTGACCGTTTCGCATTTTGCACAAACACTAGACGGGAAAATCGCTACTAATGCTGGGAATTCGCAGTGGATAGGGAATGAAGCAAACCTTATACACTCGCATAGAATGCGTGCATTGTGCGATGCGATTTTAATAGGCACCAATACTTTAAAAAATGACGCCCCATCGCTCACTGTGCGAAAAGTAGCCGGTAAAAATCCTAGTAAGATTGTGGTAGGAAATTCAGCAGCACCTTGTTTTAGCAGTTTGCAAAAAGAGAAAGAAAAAATTATCTATATGACTTCGAATAAGGCATCTTGCTGCCCAGGAATCGAAACCGTATTTTTAAAATCAAAGCATAAATCAATTGATTGTGCTGAAATTCTCATGCAACTTTTTCAACGGGGAATACATTCCATATATATAGAAGGTGGCGGAAAAACAGCCGCTAGTTTTCTTGAAAGCAATCAACTAGACATCATTCAATTGCACATTGCGCCGATGATTATGGGTTCGGGAATTTCCAATTTCAGCTTAGCTGAAATACAAACTATTGATGAGAGTATTACTTTCAAAAACCATACCTTCACCCCAATGGACAATCACATGATGTTTGTAGGAGAAGTAATCACTCAATAATGCACGCAAAAACGCTTTGGCATATTTCGAAAACTAGTTCTGAATTAAGGACAAATGAACTTATTCTAAATGAGAAAAACATCCTTGTAAAATCTTTGTTTTCGTTAATCAGCACAGGCACTGAAAGAACAATTGCATCAGGTAAAGTTCCTAAAAAACTATATGCAGCGATGAAAGTCCCATATATGAAAGGTAAATTTGATTTCCCCACCACTTATGGTTATTCGTTGGTAGGAAAAGTAGTTGATGGTGATGAAAAATTAAACGGTAAATATATTCACATCATGCATCCACATCAGGATATTATTAGTGTCCATCCCGATCATTGTTTTATCATCCCAGAGGAAATAACACCACAAAGAGCTGCCCTAGCCAGTAATATGGAAACCGTAGTCAATGCACTATGGGATAGCAAAGTGGTAAATGGTAATAAGGTCTTGGTAGTAGGGTTTGGAATTATCGGTGCATTATTGGCTAATGTTTTGAAAAATGTAGGGGCATCGGTAAGTATATTAGAAACTAATCGCCAACGGATTAGTCATGCACAAAAATTAGGATTCCATTGCACCAGTAATTCAAGTGAACTAGTGGTTGATTTTGAAATTGCCTATAACACTAGTGCCAACGCGTCAGGTTTACAGCAGTGTATAGATTTAGTAGGCTATGAAGGGAAAGTGATAGAACTAAGTTGGTATGGAGATAAAAAAGTAACCTTAGATTTAGGCAGCAGTTTCCATAGTCAACGGAAACAAATCATCAGTTCACAAGTATCAAACATACCTGAATACAAAAAGCCAGAGTGGGACTATAAAAAAAGAAAGGCTTACGTTTTTGAATTACTACAAGACAACGCATATGATAATTTTATCACCAAAGAGGTGAGTTTTGAAAATACGCCAGTATTTTTTGATACCTTAAGAAATGCTACAATAAATGAATTAGGAATAATTATAAAATATTAATAATCAGATGTTTACAGTTACCATTAGAGACCATATCATGATTGCTCACTCGTTTAATAGTGCGGCATTTGGCCCTGCGCAAAAATTGCACGGTGCGACTTATGTGATTGATGCTTGTTTTCAAGCGCCTTCGCTAGACCATAACAATATCGTCATAGACATTGCCCTGGCACACGATGTTTTAAAAGAAACGCTTGCGCCTCTTAATTATCAGAATTTGGATGAAATACCAGAATTTGAAGGTAAGTTGACAACCACTGAGTTTATAGCACAGCATATTCACCAACAAATTTCGGAAAAGGTAAAATCCTTTTTTTCTGGAAGCTTGAAAGTTACACTTGGGGAATCGCACGTGGCATGGGCTAGTTATGAAGGAGCAATAGACGGATAGATAATGAGATTTGAGACTAATAGATACATGTTTTGTTAGCTTAAATAAATATAGCTTTGAAAAAAAAATTAGTCGTCCTAACCGATAACTTCGGCTTGAACTTTTCAGGTGGTGCCATTGCCACCTGCCGAATCTTTGAGCCTATTCAACATGATTTTTCTGATATCATTGTCATCGGAAATAAAGTAGGTGATCATCCTTTCAAAAATATTACTTTCTTAGAATATCAAAACCGAAAGGGAGCGATCCAGCATATTAATTCATTTAAAAACAATGCTCAAGTTGTTTTTTATGGGGATTTCTATATGACCTACTATTATATTTTAGCAAAGGTTCCCTATTACTTTACGTATCATGATAACTGGCCCGAGCAAAAATACTTGAGCCTTGGCAACAGCATTAAATCTTATTTTTATATACCGCTTTACAAGTGGATTATCAAAAAATCTCAGCACACCATTACTGTTTCTGATTTTAAGTTCAAGTTCATTTCCAAACTAAACAAAAATACAAGTATAATTCGGAATGGAATTAATAGTGGCATAACAAAACAAAAATACACTGCCCATAATCCCGCAGAAAAACTAAAAATAATAATGTTGGGGAATATTGAAAGTCGAAAATTTGGATTAGCACCTAAATTATTTGAGATACTGCAAACCCAAGGTTTACTAACTCAAATAACAATAGATATATTTGGAAATGTGTTAGATGAAAAATTGGCAGGAAAAATTCAGTCTTATAAAAACATAAGTCTAAAGGGGTTTTCAAAGAATATAGATTTCAATTCCTATGACCTGCTACTTTCCACCTCAAGAATGGAAAATTTATCATTAGCAGTGGTAGAAGCGCTTGCCAATCATACACCTGTTGTTTGTTTTAATGTCGGAGGATTAAAAGAAGTGGTTACAAATAATGAAACCGGTATTTTAGTATCTAAAGATGATGTCGTAGAAATGTGTGCTGTAATTTCCGGAATGATTGAAGGAAAAACCGTTTTTGATTTTAGCAAACAAGATTTATCGGAATATAGCTGGGACATTGCAGCAGAGAAGTATAAAAAAATCCTATTACCTATATGAAAAAACTAACCATCATCATACCTGCTTATAATGAAGAAAAAACGATAGAAAAGGTATTGGACAGGGTCAGTAATGTTACCTTATCTGGAAATGTTAGCAAAGAGATTATCATTATTAATGATTGCTCATCAGATAGCACCGAGGCACAAGTTTTAGAATATATAAAGAGACATCCTACGGCAGACATTCAGTACTTCAAGCAAGAAAAAAATATGGGCAAAGGCGCTGCACTCCATAAGGGAATTAAAGAAGCCACTGGAGATTTGCTTGTCATCCAAGATGCGGATATGGAATATAATCCTGCAGAGTATAATATTCTACTCCAACCAGTTTTAGATGGTGAAGCCGATGTGGTTTATGGCTCTCGGTTTGTAGGAGGCAAGGCACATAGGGTTTTACTATTTTGGCATTCAATAGGCAATAGATTTTTAACCTTACTCTCCAATATGTTTACCGATTTAAACCTGACCGATATGGAGACTGGTTATAAACTATTTAAAACACCCCTCATTAAAAAATTAAACCTGAAAGAAAAAAGATTTGGTTTTGAGCCGGAAATCACGGCAAAAATCAGCAAGCTGAAAGACATAAAAATATATGAAGTAGGAATTTCCTATTCGGGAAGAACCTATGCCGAAGGTAAAAAGATTAATTGGAAGGATGGTTTTCGCGCCATTTATTGTATTATTAAATACAATATTTTCTCCTAAACATTAGCCATGAATAAAATCATCCGATTTCTAAAAGAAAAACCCAATAACCATTTTGTGGTTTTTTTACCATTCCTCATTTTGTATTGCTTTCTAATCTTTCAAAAAGCAGAAAAAAAGCACCGAAAAGATGAGTGGCGGTATGTTTACTATGCAGAAAACCTATTACATGGAGAATACTCACCAAAAGAGACTGTTTTTTTATGGTCTGGCCCTGGCTACCCAATTATTATAGCACCATTTGTTGGAACAAATACGCCCACAATTATTATTAAATTACTCAATGCTTTCTTTCTTTATTTTTCAATTGTTTTGCTATTCAAAACCCTAATCAACTATCTAACTGTAAAAAGAGCATTCATCATTAGCATATTTTGGGCGATTTACTGGCCTGCATATGAAATGCTTCATTACATGATGACAGAACCGTTTACGATTTTCTTAATAAGTCTGATTAGCCACTACACACGCAAGATATTCAGCGAAAAAAAATACGCTACGGCATCAATAATTTCACTAGGAATATTACTAGGGTTTCTAGCGCTTACAAAACTAATTTTTGGATATGTTTTGTTGGTTGGACTAATTATCTATACGTTTCTTTTTGCTATAAAAAGACGTAAAACCTACCAAATATCAGCCTTGATATACTTTATTGCCCTTCTTTTCTGCACCCCTTATCTTTTCTACACGTATCAAATATCTAACAAGGTATTTTACTGGGGAAATGCCGGCGGCATGCAACTCTACTGGATGTCTTCCCCGTATAAAGAAGAAATGGGAGACTGGATTAACTTCACCTACAAGCCATCTCAATATGATGAGGTAAACGAATTATTCAAGTCTCGACACCAACCAATCCATGATGAATTAATGGACAATCCACCATTCATGAAGGGCATCTCTCAGGAGAAGCTTATCAAGATTTCCAATATAAAGCAGGACGAAGGCTTCAAAAAACAAGCCATCATTAACATAAGAGAACATCCCAATAAATATTTTGAAAATTGGATTGCCAATATATCACGAATGCTTTTTAATATGCCTTATTCCTACAAAGCACAATCCGCAGATTATCTAAGGTACTTAATATTTAATGGTCCCTTAGTATTACTTTCCCTTGTTGGATTAATACTAACGTTTAGAAATTTTAAATCAATTCGTTTTGAAATAAAATTCCTATTACTGTTTGCTTCCATCTATTTTGGCGGGAGTTCATTAATAAGTGCATATCCTAGGCAGTTTTACATCATAGTTCCCATACTGTTGCTTTGGATAAGTGATGTCTATAATAAATATTTAAAAGTTAGATGGAATGATGAATAGTACCGCTACAAATATTGGGTTAGAAAAAAAAGTAAAGAAGTATTACGACAAGAATACACCCATCTTTATTAAAGTAGGTCGCACCAAGGAATCAAAAAATATTCACCGTTTGGTATGGGCGGACGGCGTAAAAACAGATGCCGAAGCCATGAACTATGTTAACAAACTTATCCTTGATGAAATAGGCACAATACCATTCGCAAAAGACACAAATCTAATGGATCTTGGTTGTGACGTAGGCGCTCCTATATTTTATTTGGCAGAAAAATACCCGAATGCCCATTATACTGGCATTAGCATCAGTAGTGTACAAATTCAAATTGCAACGGAATTAAAGAATAAAACAGAAAGCAATTGTTCTTGCACATTTATTGAAGCAGACTTTCACAAATTACCTACTCTTCCCAAACAAGACATCATATTTCTTGTTGAAGCATTTGTCCACTCAAATAATCCCAAAAAGTTATTTGAGGAAATCTCTACAAATTTAAAACCTGGGGGAAAACTCATTATTTGTGATGATTTCAGAGCCAATAGAAAGCATAAATTTTCTAAAACAAAAGAAGTGCAGGTATTAAAAAATTATATTTCCGGGTGGCACGCAGGTAGTTTACTAAGTGCAAATAAAGTGGAAGAACTTGCACTAGCATCAGACATGAAGTTGACTGAAAACAGGAACTTAACGCAATACCTCAACCTGTGGACCATCAGAGACAGATTTGCACATATTTCCCTATTTTTTTACAAATTATTGCCATTCAAATCAATCTACATGGAAAGCATTAAGGGTGGAGATGCGCTTCAATTAGCACTTATGAACGGTCTCATTAATTATAGATTTTTAGTCTTTACAAAACAAACGGAATAACATGATTAAATTCTCCTCATGGCTTGATGAACGATATCAATATGATGTTGATGCCCGCAACAAAAAAGTGGAACAATTTTGTCTCCATCACTTTGACAACCTTCAACAAATCAATATTGTGGATGTGGGGTCAGGTACTGGTTCTAATTTTATAAACCTATCAGCAAAATTTATCCAAAATCAACAATGGATATTTTTGGAGCAAGATGAAAGTTTAATTTCTCATTCGTTAGAACGAGCAAAAAAAGTGCTCACCCGTAGCGGTTACATCATTGCGCAACAAAATGATCAACTAATCTTCAAAAACGGCGCTCAAGAAATCACAATCCAAACTATCAATGGCTCATTGCTTGACATTGACAAACTCATTAATTTAAGAAACACTAATCTTATTACAGCATCTGCCATTTTTGATTTATTTTCTACTGAACAATTCGCACTTTTCTCAGAGCAGGTGCATCAAGAAAAAGTATCTGTTTTGTCCACCCTAAATTATACAGGAATGCACTTTGAGCCTACAATAGATGCCGATCAGCAGTTTATTGATTTATATAATGCGCACATGAAGCGAAAACAGTCATTTGGGATCGGTATGGGGTCTGATTGTTATGATGTCATGAATTCCTATTATGAAGCTAACAAGATAGCAACGATCCATGGTGATAGCACCTGGGATTTAGACAAAAACGCACAATCAATGCATGCATTTTTACTTGCTTTCATGGAAGAATCCATTGCAGCATTATCTAATTGCCCGACTTCGTTAAAAGAATGGATTCAGAAAAAACAAGAAGATTCTATGCATGGCGATTTAAAAATTATTGTTGATCATGGAGATACTTTCACTTACTACTAAAAAAGGCAATGAATAACTTAAGTAAAAAGATTATTATTTTCTTTTTAGTCTCCAGGGCTATCATGGTACTCAGTGGGTTTAGGATTCTTGTAGATTATGATTACATGCATTTTCATGATATTAATTTGCTGCAACATAATTTTTGGGAAACAATTTTTTACACCCATTCCTTTACACCATGGATAAATATTTTTACAGGCTTTGTTCTTCAATTTCCTGAATATCTACATCCTTTTATTTATCAAGTAAGTTTCTATGGCTTATCCGTTACTGCCCTATTAATGTTTTCAAAACTGTTAAAACGTCTCGATATTTCAGATAAGTTAACGCTAGGAGTTGTCATTTTTTTTAGCCTTACTCCTCCCTATATTTACTTCGAACATTTCTATATCTATACATTTCCCGCTATGGCAATTCTTCTTGTCGCTGCAGAATCATTAATGCAAGCTATCGATAAAGATACTTTCAGGTCATGGCTCCTATTCTTCACATGGTGTGTGCTCCTGTCTTTTGTTAGAACAACATTTCATTTGGTATGGCTCATTGCTATCCTAGGGGGTGTACTGCTCGTTCAAAAGAAAGTAAACTATAAAATAATCTTTGCCTTTCTCATTCCCACCGCTGTATTACTACTTTGGTACCTCAAAAACCTACTCTTATTTGGATTTTTTGGTATCAGTTCTTGGGCAGGGTTTAATTTATCCTATATCACCGTTAGGCAATTAGATGATACCCAAAAAACCACCCTAATTAACGAGGGCATCATGTCTCCCCTAATAAAAATATCGGTTCACAACTCGGTACAAGCCTATAGTGAATATGTTGACATCGAAGAAAAGACTGGCATTGAAGTGCTAGACGCTATCAAACGATCAAACGGGCAGCCAAACTATAATCATAAAAAATTTACTGAATTATCTAAACTGAAAATGAAAGATAATATTACATATTTAAAACTATACCCGAAAGAATATGCTTTCAGTGTAATGAAAGGGTTTCTGAAATTCTTTAGACCTACCTCAACGTGGCATCCACATGACCAGACGGCATCGCCACACTTGGCTTTACGTAAAAAAATTGGTGCCTGGGAGAAGATCTACAACACCGTTTTTCACAGCCTCCCGATAAAAAATGTCGGCTTATATACCTTCTTTATATTACTATTTATTTGGCTGCTAATCACCTATGTTAAAGCCATATTCAGAGGGAAATTGTTTTCTAGCAGTGACAAACTCATTGCTTTTACGCTCATGAATATCTTTTTTGTAGCCACACTCAGTTGCCTCGTCACCTCGACAGAACTTGCCAGGTATCGGTTTATGATAGAACCATTTATTTGGATACTGTCAGTAGTTTATGTATCCCAAGGAATCAAACGATATAGAAATAGGTTAAAAGGTAAGGTTTTGGCTTAATATCTAGTCAAAAATCAAGTTTATGGCTAGGATATTACCCGCATAGCAATTTTTTTTTTCCGAAGTGTGATTGTGATTTTCTAATGATACTAAAAATGAAAGACATTGCATTATTTCGACATTAACACCTAAAATACTGCCGTATCATATGATTATAGTTACAATGCGTTTATCGAATACCTATTAATTCTTAGCTTAAGATTATTTGCCTAACCTCCTGAAAATTAGTTTTGTAAGGGGTTTTATGTGGAACAGTACACATGCTATTAATAGTCAATAGTCCGTGCATAATTGATAGTGTTTTTTGCAAAATTTGTACCCAAACAAAAATAAACGCATGATGATAGTATTTTTTATATTATTAGTAATCCTACTTTTTATTTCCGGGGCAATTGGATTTGGGATTTTGAAATATGTTGACAAACTATTTAAAGAATAATATTCTAAGTCATTCATAGAATTTTCCCACGACTTCCAAAGGTTTTCTTTTTAATTTAGGAACATAAGTACCTTCGGTAGGATGCCCTACAGGAATGAGTAAATATGGTTTCTCATTTTTGGGTCTTTCCAAAAGCTCGGTTAAAAAATTCATTGGACTTGGCGTATGTGTCAACGCCACCAAGCCTGCATGATGAATAGCAGTGAGCAAAAATCCGCAAGCCAAACCTACTGATTCGTTTACATAATAGTTGCTTGTTCTATTTCCTTCATGGTCTAGATTATAGGTCTTTTTAAATACGACAATAAGCCAAGGCGCAATTTCAAGAAATGGTTTGTTGGAGTCTGTTCCTAGAGGTTCTAAATCTTTCAACCACTCCTCATTCATCCTATTTTCATAACTTTTTATTTCTTCCTTCTCCGCAGCAGCTCTGATTTTTGATTTTAGTGTAGGGTTAGCAATGGCGCAAAAAGTCCATGGTTGTTTGTGTGCGCCAGAAGGAGCAGAGGATGCGCTCATGATTAAGTTTTCAATCACTTCCTTGGCAATAGGTTTGTTAGAAAAGTCTCGTACTGTTCTACGTTGGTTTATTGATTGGTAGTATGCAATGCTTTTTTTTAGGGAATCCTTTTCCGTTATTGATGCCTTGGTATAAAGCCCAAATGGAAAGCCGTTAATTTCTTTTGTCTTAGAATTCATTGAATTTTGTTCTAGCGATTTATAGATGCTTAGTTCTGCCTAAAAATACATCAAAACTTTTGATTAAACCGGGTTATTCATGTGATTAGCTTGGCGTATATGCGATCTGGATAGCTACCGGGAGAAAAACGAAGATATATGGGTGTATTTCGAGGGTTTTGCAACCTGTTTGCCAGACAGGCAAAGCAGATGCGCCATGCTAATTGCAAGCACGCTAAATTTGGGCTATTTGATTTTCAGTAAATACTGGATAATTAACGGATAGCAAGGAAATTACAAAGGTGTTTTGTTAAAACGGTGAATGATTCAGGTCAAGACTTGCAACGCAACGGAGGAAAATTTGGTTAATCAATGCAGCATTTGTGGGATACACACAAATTATTGGTCTGGCAGCACCGTATGATGAGAGACTTAGCGGTGAGATTCTCTTTTACCAACTCGACTTTCATTATTTATCGTTCATTAAGTTTAGTAATTCTTGATTAAATAGATTACTATCATTCAATTTTTTAAAGAATTGTTTATCGAAATTTTCAACAATTTCTACTGCTTTTTTTAGGTCGTCAAATCCGTTTTTGGTCAATTCTACTGTTTTCGCTCTTGTATCTGTGTGATGTTTAGTTCGTTTTACTAAACTTTTCTTTTCAAGTGTTCTAATAACATTTGAAGTCATCATAGTGTCCATTTTTGCGTATTGTGCTATCTCAATTTGTGTGACTTGATTATTTTGTCGATATAGCCAATATGTATTTGCTAAAATCACAAATTGAGTGTGGGTTAAACCTATTGGTTTAAGGCTTCTTTTAATTTCTCTTTGCCAATACATATGTGCTTTGTAAAGCAAAAATCCTGTTGCCTCATTAGGCGTTTTGTAGGTGAAAATATTTTCTTTTTTATTCATCTTTTAATAACATTTTTGAAGATATTAACTTAAAATCTGTTTCCAATATTTCAAATAAACCGGATCTAAAAGGATAACCCCATTTTTGTTTATTAGGAATAAATTCCAAATCAGTAATTAACGGTCTTATTTCTGTTTCTAGACATTCTAAAAACCTTACTTTTCGTCTAAATGGTTCAAAATTTTCAAACATTTTAACTTGATATATTTCATTGTCTGTTGCTTTTGCAATTGCTGTAAATTTTTGATAAGGTGTCTTATCTTTCATTCTATATTTTGAAGAATAAAAAATAATAAAATCGTCTTTATTTATTCGTTTTAAAGGTGCTTTTTTTCCGTGACAAGCCTGCATAATTTCCCAATCCATTCCGTTTAGAACGTGTTCTTTTGAAACGGTTACTATCCAATACTTAATAGGTCTGCCCACTGTTTATTATTTACTTAAATATTTATCAATACTATCTTTCTGTCTTAAATGATGTTTAAAGTGCATTGGAATTAGTCGAAACCATTCAGACGCATTTAGGTAAGAAAATCCAGGATGTGCTGTTTTTCCTTTTTTATCATTATTTAAGTTTTCTAATGTGTCTTTCATTTCTTGTTTTAGTCTTTGAAAACCGTCTTCCAAGTCTTGTCTATTTTTTGGTTGTTTTGGTGTATAAGTTTCAGATGCAGGAACTTTTATTTTTATGGGTGGAAAACCATTTAGAATATTATATGCCATAAATCCTTTAAAATTTTTCTTTTTTCTTTTGTTTTCTGAGGAATTGATACATTGATTTACTTGTTGTAAATGGTAATTTATAGTTCCATCGATCAAATGTTTGTATAACTGTCCCATTGACCAAATTTCAGTATTTTTATTTTGGGTGAGTTGGCTTATATCATATTTATCTAATTGCTTTTCCCATTTTTTCGTGATTTTAATGAAATCGTTATATGTTTTTTGATTGTTCATATTCTCGTGTTAATATTTATAGTTTGCAAATATAATATATACATATATAATAAGCAAATTTAAAAGCCAACCTATTTATTTCGACTTGTTTTATGTGCTTTTTTGAGCCTCAAGTAATAATTTGTATAAGAAGAGTAGCCGATTTTTGAAGCAGTATTTTTCAATTTACCATTAATATTGTTGCGGACTACAATGTTGATACCTGCCAGTCAGGCAGGTTTACTGCTACTTTAGCTATAATTTTTATATAGTGTGTGTGCCTCGAAAGGTAAATATATAATAAGTTCTTTAAATACGATTATTATTTTAGAGAAAGCACAAGGGGAGCAAGTCCTTTATGAGCAGGTTAAATGTCTTCAAAACACGCCACCAACTTCTCAAAATCACTCGCTGTATTATAGACATGTGGGGAAACCCGAATGGCGCTGCCACGCAAGGATACATAAACATTTTTCTGAGCAAATTTAGCGGTGAGTTTTTCCTGATTGATGTGATCAGGTAGTCTGATGCCAAAAAGATGATTGCCACGATAAGCTGCATCCTCCACTGTATAGCCGAGGTTTGTGAGTTCATTCAAGCCATCAGTGATGAGGCTACCACAGTACTGCTGAATATTTTCGGGTTGCCATTCATTGAGCTGGTTGATGGCAGTACGTAACATAGGCACCAGGATAAAATTGCTCTGCTCACCTACAGAATAACGTCCTGCTTTTTTTTTGTATTGATTTTGGTAATTAACTAGGTCTGCAAAGCTTTCACTATTCTTTCTGTTAATCCAGTTTTCTTCTATCGGTTTCCCACCATCAAAATACGCTCCAAAATACGCCACACCAATAGAATACGGTCCCATCAGCCACTTGTAACCGGCACAAATCAAAGCATCGGGCTGAATTTTTGTTACATCAAATGGCAATGCTCCGACAGATTGTGTACCATCGATAATGAGCAATGCACCTACTTCGCGGCTTCTTTTTCGGATAGCAGCCAAGTCGAATTTTGTGCCATCTGCCCAGTGCGTATGACCTATGGCAACTACTTTAGTATCAGTATTAATAGCTTCTAAAATTCGTTCATTCCATATTTTCCCTCGCTCCAATCCTGTGGGAGCTTTTACAGTAATCATTGCTGCATTGGCGTTCGCTGCTGCTACGTGCCATGGATAAACATTGCTAGGAAACTGCTCATCGACCACGATGATATTATCACCTTTTTGCAAATTTATATTATTGGTCACCGTACTAATACCATAAGAAGTTGATGGCATAATGGCGATCCTATCTCGGTCATGGTTATTGATTAGTTGCGAAAAACTCTTTTTTAGATGCTCCATCGGCGTAAAAAAATCATCACCTGAAATCAGGTATGGCAATCTTTTTGCTTCTATGGCTTTTTTTCCGATGGCATCTACTGCTTTCAGAAGCGGCGACATGTAGGCACAATTTAGATAGGCTTGGTTTTCAGGCAAGTAGAATTTTTCTCTTTGACAGTCTTGCATTTTGTTATTCGTTTACAAAGTATTTAGCCTTAATAGGGAAGTGGTCTGAGTAACTGACCTCTTTCAATGTCTCAAAATCTGTTATTTCTATTCCTTCACCATAAAATTGATTGTCAATTCTCAAGAAAGGTAATTTACCGTTGAAGGAAAAGTCGAATCCGTTTCCTGCATTTTCGAAGGCATTGCTTAATGCGTTTTTAAATTTGAAATAGGTATAGCTATACGGTAATTCATTTAGGTCACCGCACATGATTATTTTATAGGGGCAATGTTGCATGTGTTCAGTTAGTTCATCTGCCTGCAGCGACCTTATAATCATGCCCCTTTTCAGTCGGTGAAATAAATCTATATAGGAATTTTGAAGCTTTTCTGCATCGGTAATATTGTTCTGGTCAATGCTCATGGATTCCAAATGAACATTATAAATCCTTAGTGTGTCGGCATTAAATTGGACATCTACAAAAATAGCAAATTTGTTTCTCCCTCTTTTAAAATTGACCACTCCTTTCTGGATAATTTTATATTTACTAAAAATAGCCAAGCCAAATTCAGCGCCTATTTGATTAACCAACAAGGGTTTGTGAAAAGAATAGTAGCCTTTATCCCTTATTTTCAAGGTAGTCGTAAATAATTCTGATGATGGGTCATTGTAGTATTCTTGAAAGCATTTGATGTCAGAGGTATCGTTGATTGCCCATTCCATCATTTTTTTGGATGAAATAAAATTGGTATTCAGGTGTTTGTAAACATTGAATACCCGTGTATTGTAACTGAGTACGGTCAGGTTGGATTTTTCTTTTTTGGTATGAAAAGTAAGTGTTTGTAAAAAAAATGGAATGCCAAATAAAAGTGCAATAAGCGAGTAGGCGTATGTTTTTTTTCTTCTAGTGGCATGCAGCACCAAAAGGAATAAGTGAAGCGCTAGCAAAACTGGGATTAAAAAAGAGGCAAACCCTGCAATCCAAAAAGTTTCCGGAGAGACAAAAACGCTCAGGTAGCAAAGTATCGTGAATAAGAATAGAAATTTGTAAACCAGCTTCATATCTAAACTGTAAATTTAATTGGCAAAAGATTAGTTTCAAAGGAAATCAAGAAGTAGTCAATTGAAATTTTGATTTTTTTAGCAAGTTAAAAAACAATAACTTTGACCAAATTCAATTTTATTTTGATATCTATTACAGTATGCATACAAATTTTAAATTTTTATTATTCATCATATTATTCGTAGTTGTGAATACTTCATGCGGACAAAAAAATAACACTGTGCAAGATAACACCAAACCTGAGGAACATCACGAATTTACTAATAAGCTCATTAATGAAAGCAGCCCATACCTGCTACAACATGCGCATAACCCCGTAAATTGGTATCCGTGGGGACAAGAAGCATTGGAAAAAGCAAAAAAAGAAAACAAACTTTTGCTGGTAAGTATTGGTTATGCGGCATGTCATTGGTGTCATGTGATGGAGCATGAATCATTCGAGGACTCAACGGTAGCAGCGGTGATGAATGCTAATTTTGTATGCGTAAAAGTGGACAGGGAGGAGCGTCCAGATGTGGATCAGGTGTATATGAACGCGGCACAACTAATGACTGGTAGGGGAGGATGGCCACTCAATGCTATTGCTTTACCCGATGGGAGGCCTATCTTTGCAGGGACTTATTTTCCAAAAGAACAATGGATTTCTTTGCTGAACAAAGTACAAGATTTTTATATCAATGAGCCTAAAAAAGCGGAAGATCAAGCTAAGAATGTTGTGAATGGAATCAAAGGAAGTGAGATAGTATCCATTGTCACAGAAGATGTTGGATTTAGAAAATCTGATCTGGAAGAGGTATTTACGAACTGGCATAGACATATAGACTATAAACTTGGTGGGAAGGCAGGCGCACCGAAATTTCCGATGCCAATAGGCTATGAGTTTCTGCTCAATTATTATTTTATGACTGGCGATGAACGTGCCAAAGAAGCCACGATGACCACGCTTGATCAAATGGCGCAAGGTGGTATTTACGACCAGGTGGGAGGCGGCTTTGCGAGATATTCGACAGATCAGTATTGGAAAGCACCACATTTTGAAAAAATGCTGTATGACAATGGGCAATTGGTCAGTTTGTATGCCCATGCCTATCAGGCAACAAAAAATCCATTGTACAAACGGATTGTTTTTGAAACAGTAGCATTCATAGAAAGAGAATTGATGTCTAAAGAGAATGCATTTTATGCGTCGCTGGATGCAGATAGTGATGGGGAGGAAGGAAAGTTTTATGTATGGAAAAAAGAGGAGATGGATGAAATTCTTGGAGGGGATGCGGCATTGGTGGAAGCATATTATAATGCGACAGCAAAAGGCAACTGGGAGCAAGGTAATAATATATTGCTCATAAATCCAGCGGTGAGTGATGCTGAATTTGCTAAAAAACATGATGTTTCTGTTGAGGAATTATCTGAGAAAATAGCCAAGGGAAAAATAGTATTGCTAGCGGTAAGAGCCAAACGTGTTCGTCCAAGATTGGATGATAAAATTCTTACCTCGTGGAACGCATTAATGCTCAAGGGTTATGTTGATGCTTACCGCGCATTTGATGAGGACAAGTTTTTGAAAAAAGCATTGGAAAACGCGAATTTCATTCAGTCAAAAATGCGACAAAAGGATGGTAGTCTGAAGCGAAACTATAAGAATGGGAAAGCTAGCATCAATGGGTTTTTAGATGATTATAGTTTAGTGATGGATGCATACATCAGCCTTTATCAAGCTACATTTGACGAAAAATGGATTTTTGAAGCGGATAAATTGCTACAGTACACACTTGAACACTTTTATAACGAGGAGAATGGTATGTTCTATTATACTTCAGATATGGATGATGCATTGATTGCCCGTAAGATGGAAATTGCAGATAATGTAATTCCTTCTTCAAATTCTTCGATGGGTAAAAACTTGTACCTGCTGGGCGAGTTTTTGTACAAGCCTGATTATGTCGAAAAAGCAAAACAGATGCTGAAAAATGTAAAGGAAAACTTACCGACAGGCATGTCTTACTATGCCAATTGGGATATTCTGATGAGTTGGTTTGTTTCTCCGCCCTATGAAGTGGCGGTGCTTGGAGAGGACGCTGAGAAAGTAAGGAAAGAATTTGACAAACACTATTTGCCCAATGCCATATTGATGGGTGGGAAGACAGAAGGAAAACTACCACTACTGGAAAGTAAACTGATGGATGGACAAACTACTATTTTTGTCTGCCAAAATAAGTCATGTCGCATGCCAGTGACGGAAGTCCGTGAGGCTTTGAATCAAATTTTTGGTAGGAAGTTTTAGTGTTTTACCATATAAGCCATATAAGTTGGGTTAAGAGTTTATAAGTGTGTTGTTCTTAATTCTTATATGACCCTTATATGTTTCAAAAAAACAGGGAGTAGTTATTTTACCATATAAGCCATATAAGTTGGGTTAAGAGTTTATAAGTGTGTTGTTCTT
>CAYRIF010000005.1:21554-30660 GCA_964424205.1 uncultured Roseivirgaceae bacterium
GTTTATAAGTGTGTTGTTCTTAATTCTTATATGACCCTTATATGTTTCAAAAAAAATAAAGTTTTTTTCAAGATTAATAACCCATGTCAGTTATTGCTACTAATCACCCTCTTTTTAAAGGTATCAATACTTAGTTTTGAATATTACTTTTTTTAAAACAAATTTTTTAACATACAACACCACAACCATGGGAGCAATAATTCCTCGAAAAGTAGTATCATTTGATACTTGGCAAAAAGGCATCGCAATTCATGCAGGATATTCTGTATTTGTTCATTACAAAAGCGGAGAATGGAACATCAATCCATCAAAGCACGGAGATAAAAAATACGGACCAGAAGGCAGTCAAGTAGATGCAGCAAAAGACACTTATCCACTGCCTGGAAAGAAAGAAGGATGCCTATTGGGGCGCTTGATTTTTCCAAAAAACAAAGTTAATAATTCTGATTTGCGTATACGATTAGATAACTTAAACCAATTAAATGGTGCGAATGCTGACGTAATCTTTGGTATAGAGCGGGAAGGATTATTGATTCCAAAAACGGACTATCCAAAAGTATTACAATTAAGATGCAATGACATTGACACTGGAATTTTTGATAATGAAGGTGTTTTGGAAATGGAACTGGAGATTTGGTAGGTTGCTAGATTTGTCGACTTTTTGCTTAGTGATGAATAAAAGTAGGTGGCAATCATTGGGTGAATTACGCATGCTGTAGCTGTCGATCAGTGAAGTAACTAAATGACAACATGTCTGTTCATTCTCAAATCAGTGACAAATCTTAATGCTTGTCTTTTCAAGCACAGCAAAAAATCTAATCGCAAATTTTAGCATACTTTCAACAATTCTATTCAATTAGGGTAAAGCCCTAATCAGGTGTAATTATAGTAGCTTTTGCAATAAATGATCGTTGTTACGGTTTAATACAAAGTGAACCTATATACTAAGAAACTAACTATCTGATGCCTGTTATGAATGTATATTGCAGTATTTTTACGGCTCATCCATTTGGAAATTGAGCGAATCAACTGAACATACTGAAACTAAAAAACAGCGACGACCTGGCAGGGTAAAGCGCAGGTTATTACGGGTGTTTTTGCCAATACTCCTTTTAGTGTCCTTGGTGCAAGTTGGTCTATATTATTTTTCTGAGCCATTTATAAAATCATATATAGAGAAAGCAGTGAAAGAGAGTTCGGGCGGAATTTATAGCGTGGCATACGATGATATTCATATCAATGCTATCGGTAGGGGGTTTGAGATTGTAGGACTGAAGGTTTTACTGAATAAGCAGCTATTGGATAAATTCAAGGCCGATAGCCTAAACTATTATGAGGCGAGTTTTCCAAATATTAATATCAAAGGGATAGGTTTATTGGATTTGTACAATGATAAAGTTTTAAATATCAGTAAAGTCACGTTGGACAATCCTAAGATTGAATCACACGGAAAAAAGAAGAAAATCAGTAACCAAGAGCAGGAGGAATTAAGAGATAAAATATACCCTTTTGTGAGTCAATACGTCAAGGCCATTACTATTAATGAGCTAAAATTTGAAAATGCTTCCTTGGATTTTTTAAGTAAGAATAAGGGAGATAAAAGTGTATCAAAAGCTGGAGATTTGGCGGTAACATTGCTAGGGTTTAGAATAGACCAAAATTCGGGTAAGGATAGTAAGCGGGTGTTGATGTCGGATGACGTAAAACTAGAGCTACAAGATTACCGCCTTAACCTGAGTGATGGTATCCACATGCTGGAGGCGGAACAGATTACCTTGTCCACGGCGGAATCTTCCATTGTAGGTACAAAGCTCTGGTTACTGCCCAACACAAGTTCTGGGAGCACTAAATATTCTAAAAATACACAACTTTATGATGTTTTTATTCCCAGGGTAGAAATTACAGGGGCAGATATTTACAAGGCGTACTATCAACGAAAATTTGATATCAAACATGTGTTGCTTGAAAACCCAGAGATAAAATTCACCTCCAAAAATTCTTTGACAGAAAAAAAATCGTTTTCGGTCAAAGCAAATCTGTATAACTTAATCGAAAAATATTTAGTGCGAATAAGTATTAACTCGTTTGAAGTGAAGGATGGGAAATTTTCCTACTCTAAAAATTTAAAGAAGCATGTGCCCACCATAAAAACTGAGAAAATTGATGTAGTGATGCGTAATTTTGTGGTAGACTCACTTTCTTATCTTGCAAAAAACAAAATTTTCTACTCTAATGATTTGGATATTGATGTTGGTAAATTTTCTTTAAAACTGGGGGATAATATTCACCATGTTATCGCCAACTCGGTGCAGTTTTCTACTTCAAAATCGAGTGTTGTTGCAGCGGGAATTTCACTAATAGCGGAGGATAACAACAAAAAGAAAGCACGAAGGGAAGGGAAAGAATTGTATGCCATTACTATTCCAACTATTAGTATGGCGGGTGTTAATTTGAAAGAAGCGTATAACCGTAAGCAGTTGGCTTTTGATAAGCTGTTAATAGAAAACCCCAAGGTTGATATTCAGCGTTTTGTAACGTATAATAAATCCAAAAAGGCGAAGAATACGACGACTACGTTGTATGGATTGTTTTCAGACTACTTAAAGAAAATTGCAATCAAGGATATTAAGCTTAGAGGAGGTAGTTTGGTTTACACCAACCACAAGGGCAAAAAGAGTGATAAGATAACCGCAAAGAGCATTGCCTTTTCATTGCGTAATTTTAGGCTTGATTCGGCTACCCAATATACCAATAGCAGAATTTTCTATGCTGACAACGTAAACTTCAACTTGGGAAATTATGTGATGCGTCTGTCGGATGATTTGCACATGATGAAGGTGCGAAATGTGCGTATTTCAACAGGAAAATCACAGATTGTAGCTACAGGTATGGAGTTGTTTCCACTGCCTGTGAAGGACAGACAGGCATTTTTGCGAAAGAAAGGACGTGCCACATTATTTACTATTAAAATGCCATCGTTGGTTATATCTGGGGCTAATATCAGACGGGCTTACTTCTACCATTTGTTAAATGTTAACAATATTTTGATTGATAAGCCAACAGTAGAACTAAATAACTATTCAAATATTAGCAAGAGAAAAAAAGCGAAGAAGAAAATTAATAAGGATGATTTATACGCACTGTTTGAAGGATATGTAAAGTCAATAAATGTGAAGAAATTGAATTTGAAGGATGGTGTTTTTAATTTTGTTAAAAACACACGCTATAATTCAAATCTGCTCTCCAAGAATAATATTTCCATTGTCGCTAATAATTTTGTGCTGAATGCACAATCAGGAAGTCAACAAAATCGTATTTTTTATTCTGATGATATTGATGTGAAGCTGAAAGATTATATCATCAACCTGCCTGACAGTGTTCATATATTGAAGGCATCTGAAATTGGCGTTTCTACGAAAAAATCTGAGATATACCTGAAGTCAACGCGATTGTATCCAAAGTCTAAGCGACTCAAGTCACTAAGAACCGCTGCTTTCTATGATGTGAATGCTCCTTACATTTTAATGAATGGGGTGGACATCAATAAACTGTACAAGCGAGGGATATTTGAAATTAATAAGATCACGTTGACCAAGCCGATAATAGAGATTATCAATCAGTTACAGGTGAAAGGAAAAAGCACTTTTGTGTCGAATAGAAAGAAAACAGCAATGCCTGCAAATTTTAAAGCAATTAGGATAAAAGAAGCGGTATTAAATGACGGGAAGCTAAGGTTAGGAAATGTGGGAAGAACTAAAAAGAATATATTTTTGACCACTGAAATTAACTTAAATTTGCAAAAGTTTCACTTAGACTCACTAAACCTCAACAATAGCAATAAGATTCTCTACGCTCGGAATGTAGCAGTTGATATGGATAATTACAAACTGAATTTACCAGATAGCGTACACGTTATGTCTGCAAAAGAAATATCACTTTCAACGGGAAAAAAGCAACTGACCGTGAAAAATTTTAAAGTGTCACCAAGAAGAAAAACTGGAATTAACAAAAAAATGTTATTTAATATGAGCTTTCCAAGTTTGGCATTTGATGGGTTTGATATTGAAAAAGCCTATTTGCAAAAGAACTTCACAATACGTAATGCCACACTAAAATCCCCAAAAATTCGACTTACTAGTTTTGTAAAGCCAAAAAAAGAGAAATCTAATTTGTCACCAATCGATGTGCTGGAAAATTTACTGAGTGCGCAACTTAAAGTATTAAATATCAGAAACCTTACTTTTACAAACGGGTCATTTTCTATGTTTAATAAAGGAACAAAACAAAAAAATGATTTGCACTTTCCGAGGCTATATGGCAAATTGACTAATTTTAATTTGAATAAAAACTCAAGAAAATCGGACAAGCGATTATTCTATGCAGATGATTTGGATCTGAAAATTAGAAATTATTCTTATCACTTACCTGATAGTATGTACACAATGAAAATTGGAGAGATTGGGGTAAGTTATGCCAAGCGAAATATCTATTTCAAATCGCTAAAAATGATTCCAAGATATGGACGTCATCAATTTGCAAAGCACCTAGGATATCAAACCGACAGGATGGACTTAAAGGTTGACGGGTTTGAATTGACTGGGTTTGATTTTAAAAAATATTTATCCAAAGGGGAGTTCAAATCAAATATTTTAACTGTTAACAATCTTGATGTAGATATTTTTCATGACAAAGGACTTCCAGAAAGGCACAAAGGAAATGTGAAAATGCCACAGCAGTGGTTAAGAGAATTCAATCCCTACTTTAATTTTAACAACGTAAGAATCAACGGAGGAAGAATACGGTACGAAGAATTTACCAAAGACAAGAAAAGTGGATTTATCACTTTCGAAAAATTTGACGCAGATGCCAATCAAATCACCAACGATCCGGTGCTTTGGAAAGCAGGTAAGATGATGAAAATCCATTTCACTGCTCGCCTGTACGGAAAAGGAAGGGTGAACGCTACTTTTTCTTCCAATATATTTGATATCAACAATCGGTTTACGCTATCAGGAAATATTGCAGCGTTTAATTTGACCGCCATAAATGAAATGATGGAGAGTGCTGCCAATGTATCTATTAAGAGTGGCTTTAATCAAAACTTGGATTTTAAATTCACTGGAGATAATAAAAAATCAGAAGGAATGATGCACTTCAGGTATGATGACCTGAAAGTATCTATTTTTAAGAAGAAGAAAAGTGGTAATTCGGGATTGGCTTCATTTTTTGCCAATACATTTGTGATAAACACCAAAAATAAGAAAGAAAATTTGCGAATAGGGCCGATATATTATGAAAGAGACCAAAAAAAATCTATTTTTAATTTTATGTGGAAATCTATGTTGAGTGGCATTAAACCATCCATCGGGATTAAGAACAAAAAGAAAAAATAGTCTATGAACATTTCTGATAGAGTAGAAGCGCTATACCAAGGAGCGATATTGTCAATTGGTAATATTTCCAACATGTCTTTCGAAGAAATAACGACAGGATTGAGTGGTTGGCTTTGGGGTTTTCCACTTTTAATTTTACTGCTTGGCGGCGGATTGTTTTTTGTTTTCTATTCTGAGTTTGCGCCCTTCAAGTATTTCGGACATGCCATAAATGTGCTGCGTGGGAAATATGATGATCCTAATGATCCTGGACAAATCAATCATTTTGAGGCACTTTCTACAGCATTAGCAGCAACAGTAGGCATGGGAAATGTTAGTGGTGTGGCAGTGGCTATTACTACAGGAGGGCCAGGTGCTATTTTTTGGATGTGGGTGAGCGCCGTTATCGGCATTGCTACAAAATTTTTCACTTGCTCCTTAGCAGTCATGTACCGGGGGAAAGACAGTGAGGGAGAAGTGCAAGGAGGCCCAATGTATGTGATTACCGAAGGGCTAGGAAAAAAATGGAAACCCCTGGCAACTTTTTTTGCAGTGACGGGGTTGATTGGAGCATTGCCGATTTTTCAGGCAAATCAATTTACGCAAGTAATAAGAGATGTATTATTAGTGCCAAATGGTGTTGCTGGAACGAATCAAACTAATTTAATAACAGGACTTGTTATTACCGTAGTCGTTTCTTTGGTAATTTTTGGAGGGATAAAGAAAATAGGAAAAGTAGCGTCTAAATTAGTGCCTACCATGGTCGTGTTATATTTTGTGGTGGTTGCTTTTATTGTTATCTCCAATTACCAAGCCATCCTTCCATCGTTGACGTTGATAATAAACGATGCATTTACTGGTAATGCCGTGTTAGGTGGAGCGTTAGGAGCCATCATCATAGCAGGAGCAAGGAGAGCGGCATTTTCTAATGAGGCAGGCATTGGTACCGCACCCATGGCACATGGAGCAGCGAAAACCACGGAGCCAATTCGTGAGGGATTGGTTGCCATGCTCGGCCCTTTCATTGACACGATTGTTGTATGTACTTTAACTGCTTTGGCAATTTTAGTAACGGGTGTTTGGCAAGGGACAGAAAGTAGCGGTGTTACGGTGACCGTCAATGCTTTTAATACTGCTATCCCAGGTTACGGTATGTATATTCTAATGCTTTGTGTTAGTATTTTTGCCATTACATCGCTATTTTCTTATTCGTACTATGGTACCAAATGTCTTTCATTTATGGTAGGGGCAAAACACAAACACTACTACAATTATTTTTATGTGGCTAGTATTGTTTTTGGAGCGGCTGCATCATTGACTTCGATTATTAGTTTAATTGATGCAGCATATGCTTTGATGTCAATTCCAACAATGGTATCGGCCATTATTTTAGCGCCGAAGGTGAAAAGCGCTGCGAAGAAGTATTTTGCAGCGTTGCGGATGGGGTAAATGATGCCTGATTTCATAAACATGTTTGAAATTATTTTTCACTTTTCTTCCAGTGTAAAATCAAAAGCAAAGTTAACGGAGTAGCCCAATTACCAGTCCTTTCCATAAAATCTAGTATTGAACCTCCTGCAATGGGGCGCATCAATGCGGTGAGAAATGTCCAGAATACTGCCCATATTAAAATGAGACGCAAGGGTTTGACTAAGACGGAAATAGCAACGAGGATATCAAGCATGCCAATGAAGGGCATAATTTGAACGGCTAGTTCTGTCGAGAACCCGACGGTTTCTAGTAAAGGAACCCATCCGATATTAGCCCTAATTGCATAAATTCCATGTCCTAAAAAAATGCCAAACACACCAATTCTTAATACCCAAGCGGCTATAGTAATAGACTTATCTGAGTGTGTAACCATCAAATTTTTCTAAGGTGTCAGGGTTCACAACTTCTACTTTAATGCTTTTGCCATTGACATGAAAAAGTACCAATGCATTTTGAGTGGTAAATCCTGTAGCTTTATCTGACCATGGTGTTTGTTGTTGCGCATAATATGGAGCACCTGCTGCTCCATTATTGATTTGATAAATAGTTCTTGTTAATTTTATTTTATTGGGGCTGTAATTTTCTGGATAGATATTAGTATTTGGACCAATTTCTGTTTTGGCATAGTTATGTTCATCTCCTGTTAAAATGGCAATTACTTTTTTGCTTTTATTTACAAATAAATCAAGCATCTGATCCCTTCTTTCGATGATTCCGTTGTCTAATGGCTTCCCATTGACCCAAGTCCTAGGTTCATTATGCCCATCATACCACATATCATCACCTACATGCCCACCATTGGGAAAAAACGGGGTGTGCTCTGTAATAAATATGTGGTCTATGTTGGCATCATTTTCTAGTTTGTTAATAGTTTGTTTTACCCAAGCAAATTGTTGATCCATGATATAGGCATGCAATCCACCACTAGTGATTGGAATTTGACGTGCCGAAGGTGCGTAGAAATAGTTGGAGTTCATCACAACTACTGCCACGTTATCATAGGTATAGTAAAATACATTTTCTTTGTAGGGCGGAAAATCCATTTTTTTATGGTTGGGGTCGTAACTTGCGCCATCTTCACTGACAGGACCGTTGTTGGGATTAACAAAGTTATTGGCAAAAGTTGCTTCAGCGGATTCTGTTTCAAATGGAAATCGATCCACCGAAATGCCGTATTTATCATTTTCCTCCTTAAAAACACGGGTTACTGCTTCATGATTACCCATGCTGATATACACAGGAAAGTAATGAGCAAAAGGTTCAATGGCTCTTTTCCAATTGGCATATTCTAGGTTCATTTCACCTGTATTAGATAGATATCCATTGATTAAATCTCCTGAAAATTGCATAAATTTAATTTCTTCATGCTTGGCCAATGCCATTATTTTTTTCATAATATAAGCATTGGTACCATGGATATTTCTTTCGCCACCGCCCTTACCGTTTCTAGAATCACTAGCATAGGCAAATAGGAAAGGTTTTCTAACGCCTGGTTTATGTGCAGTTCTAAAACTATAATGTTGTGTTTGATTGCCTACCATTACGGCATAGTTATACTCTTTGTCTGCTTCAAGTCCTGAAATTTTCAACTCATGATGTGTACCAGTTTCTGTGACATACTCCTTGCCATTAATCATAACTTTTGCAGTGGTTGGCACGTTGGTTTCTAAGGAAATTGTAGCACCATCTGCTTTAAGAAGATTCACGAAGGGTCCTTCAATAATTCCTGTGCTCACTTGGAACCCGTCGTCGGTTACATTGAATGATACAATACCATCGTATAGCATCTTACCTTTTTCTGTGACCACACGATAGCCGAGATTTCCTTTTTTATTCTTTTCCCAACCTATCATATCATATGTTCCTGCCAATGATTTGATGTTTATATTGGTTTTTCCTTTGCTGATGGTCGATGGATGTTTAAAATATACGGGTAACGGATGTTTGGAATCACCGTACGGAATGAATCCGTAATAGAGCGTGCCGCTAAAATCAGGAATTCCAAAGTCAAAACGGATGCCTTTGGCAGTGCCTTTTGGATTTCCCTTCATATTGCTCAAGGTATAGTCAGAATCCACGATAGTTTCATAAATTTTCTTTCCGTCTTTCTCCAAATAGAGTTTTCCTGTCTCGTCTTCATGGATATTGGTATATACAGCAGGAACGATTGACTCTTTGGTGTTTTGACTTACTCCCTTGCAGGAAAATAACAATAAAAAGATAAGACTTAAAAATTGGGTGTT
>CAYRIF010000006.1:0-27156 GCA_964424205.1 uncultured Roseivirgaceae bacterium
TTGGGTTCAATCTGCATGATCAAAATATTCGCTATACCGTTGGAGACTCAAGGCACCCTGCTACTATTTCTTGGTTGGCACCTGCTTATAATTACGAAAAATCAATCAATGAGGGAAGACTACGAGCCATGCAACTCATCGCCTTGTTAGACAAGCAATTAAAATCGTTTTTGCCCAACCAATCAGCAAAGTACAATGATGATTTTGAGCCAAGAGCCTTTGGAGATAATATACAAAAGTGGGGAACCAGCACGATTCTAGTTGAGTCAGGTGGCTATCAACATGATACTGAGAAAATGTTTATTAGGAAGCTGAATTTTGTAATATTGTTGTCGGCTTTGGAATCCATTGCTGCAAAAAGTTATGCGCATGAGACCAAAGAAAACTACTTTGCAATTCCTGAAAATGGTAAAAAATTATATGATTTGATTATCAGAGATGCAACGGTCATGGTTGATGGGAAATCATATCATATGGATATTGGCTTTAACAGGTATGAAGTGACCTTGCCCAACAAAGAATTTTATTATGCTAGCAAGATTGAAGATCTAGGCAATATGTCCACCTTCTTTGGCTATCAAGAATTTGAGGCAAAAGAATATGCAGTGGTTTTGGGAAAAACCTATCCTACGGCTTTCGCTACCATGGGTGAATTAAGGAAAGAAGATTTAAAATCATTTTTAAAACAGGGCTTTACTAATTTCATTGTTGATGAATTGCCAAAAGAGCAGCACACTGACTTGCCGGTTTTCATTTCGGACAAAGTAGTTGATAACGAGCTTAACATGGAGAAAAACCCTGCTTTACTTTTGGTGAAAGATGATGTGGTAAAATATGTAGTGATTAATGGATTCATATGTGATTTGGAGGGAGAATTGAGTGTTATTGAGAATTCTTTGCGTAAATAGTTATACTCAATTGATTTTATAAAGTTGATAATTGTAGCTATTTTAGAGAAATAATAAAATTGGTTAGATTGTCATTTATAGAGAAATGCATTTAATTTCTGTTCGAGTATGGTTATTCTTTATCACATTGTCATTATTATTTCTGACACAAACCGCTATCGCCCAATTCACAATAACTGGCAAAGTAGTAGAACAAGGCTCAGGAGAGACGTTGCCTTATGCTACGGTGGCAATGCCAAATAGTACCAATGGAACAAGCACAAATTTGGACGGTTTTTTTACGCTTTTTAATGTGCCATCAGACACGACCACATTGCAAGTATCGTATGTGGGCTACCGTGTTTTGACGCTTAAACTATCTAAAGAAACAATTAAAGCACCGATTATTATTAAACTAGTGCCGCTTTCTAATACGTTGGAAGAGGTGGTGGTTTCTTCTGATGCATACAAAGTGCTAAAAGCAAATTCCGGAGTAAGTGTTTCCACTATTTCTACGAAACAATTGGCGTTGCTGCCAAGTATTGGGGAGGTGGATATTTTTAGGTCGCTACAATTATTGCCAGGTGTAAGCGCCACCAATCAAAGTTCTGCAGGGTTATACGTAAGAGGAGGTACACCGGAACAAAATCTTGTGTTATTGGATGGTTTTACAGTGTATAAAGTAGATCACTTTTTCGGGTTCTTCAGTGCATTTAATGCAAATGCAGTAAAGGATGTCAAAATATACAAAGGGGCTTACCCTGCTAAATATGGAGGTAGGATTTCAAGTGTGGTGGATATGAACTTGAAGACTGGAAGTTTTGAAAAATTTAGTGGTTCGGCAGGGGCTAATTTATTTGCTTTTAATGCAATGGTGGAGGTGCCTATTAATAAGAAAGTCGCCATTATGTTGGCTGGTCGCCGCTCGTTTAATGGCGTGATTAACAGTGGCTTGTTCAAAGATTTACGAGATAATTTGGTAGGCGACAATGAGTTTTCAAATGTTGAGGAAAATGATATCATTACTATCAATGAAGTAAATCCGGATTTTAATTTTTATGACTATAATGGTAAAATCTCCTACAAACCTTCGGAAAAAGATATGATTACGCTGAGTTATTATGGAGGAAAAGATTTTTTGGATGAGTCAAGAGATTTAAAAGCAGCGTTTCCTGTCAGCGAAAATGACGAAGACAATCGGCTGCTGTTTATTGATATAAAGTCTAAAACAAATTGGGGAAATAATGGTGTGTCCCTGAAATGGTCACGACAATGGAATAGTAAAGTTTATACAAATTTGGTAGCAGCGCAATCTGAGTATTTTAGTCAATATAATCGTGATGCCTATTTGTCTTTTAGTATTCCTGCCAAAGATTCCATTATTGGCGAGGGTTCGTTACTGACGTTTGAAGATAACAAGGTGAAAGACTTCTCGCTTCGTTTTGATTTGGAGTGGAAGCCAAATGCCAAACATACTGTTGAAACAGGTTTTTCATACGTGAATACCAACATTGATTATATCAATATTAGAGATGATTCTATCAAAGTGCTAGAAAGGAGGGAGGGAGCTGGATATGCCGCTGCTTATCTCTCTGATACTTGGATGGTAAATGATAAGTTGACGATTGTTCCGGGCATTCGTTTGGCGCATTATGATTTCACCAATCTGTTTTTTGTGACACCGAGATTTTCTGCTACCTATGATGTTACCAAAAGGATAAAATTAAAAGTAGCGTATGGAAAGTTCTATCAGTATGTCAATAGAATTATCAATGAAAATATTTCTGAAGGGTCAAGGGATTTTTGGCTGTTGGCAGATAATGAATTAGTGCCTGTCAGTTCGGCAAATCATTACGTGGCAGGCATCTCTTACGAAACGAATGGCTGGCTTTTTGATGTGGAAAGTTATTACAAGGAATTAAAAGGACTAACAGAATTTACGCTTCGTTTTAGAACGGCCGGAACTTTAGACCCCGAAGAACTTTTCTTTTCAGGAAATGGAAAAACGCAAGGTGTTGAATTTTTGGCACAGAAAAAAAGTGGACAATACACAGGTTGGGTGGCATATACTTTGGGAAAAGTGAGAAATGAGTTCAGTGAGTTTAATGAAGGAAAGTCTTTTCCTGCGCTACATGATCAACTACATGAAATGAAAATAGTACAAAGTTTTGATATTGATGAATTTACTTTGGCAGCTACTTTTATCTATGGGTCGGGTAGGGCATATTCAAAGCCATCAGGAAAGTACTCGGTGGAATTGCTTGACGGAAGAAAGCTAGAGTACATAGGAATAGGAGATAAAAATGCAGCACGGCTGGATCCATACAGTAGGTTGGATATTTCGGCACATTATAAATTTACCCAAGGCAAAGCGAAAGTAGATATTGGCTTGTCGGTGTTTAATGTTTTGAATCGCAGAAACACCTCTTATTTTCAGTATGATTTTCAAAGGGATCCCGCTGTTGTCACTGAGGTGAAATACATTGGCATTACACCAAACATATCATTTAATATAGCATTTTGATGAAGTATAGCTACCTTATATTAATGTTCTTGATGCTGTGTTTTTCTTGCACCGATACCGAGGAAACGGCTCCTAAATTTGTGATAGAAGGATTCGTTTTCGCAGGAGAACCTGTTGATAATATTAAAATTAAGGAGCAAATCGGCATTGACCAGCCCGATAGTATTGAAGTGCTAATTACTACGGCTTCGGTAGTTTTAATTAAGAATAATGAGGAGTATGTACTGCAGTATGCTGATGGAAAGTATAAATATTTAGGAGATGATTTAAACATATCCTCAGGGGATGAACTCAGATTAGAGGCAACAGTAGGAGATAGAGTTGCCTATGCCGAAACCGTGGTGCCTGAACCGACGGCAGGGTTAGCACTTTCGGATAGTCAGGTGGTGGTGCCCCCATTGATTTTAAGTTTTGATTTACAAGATAAATTGACCGCATTGTTTTTCAATGCGCGGATAACCGCTCGGTGGGATAACCCTGATAAGGCATTGCATTTTATAGTTATTGAATCTGTGGTTGAGGAAGACGAGCCTATTTTTCCATCAGGTTTTCCGCAGTCGGCATTGGATTTTTTAGGTGGATTTAAGTTTGCACCGAGAGCATTAGAAGTTGATACCTTTAGTATTATTGGCATTGCCTTCGAAAACTACGGCAGGCATCGGGTAAAAGTATATAAAGTGAATCAGGAATATGCGGACTTGTTCAGTAATCCAGAACAAGATTCTAGGGATCTCACTGCACCACCGACCAATGTTGTGAATGGCTTCGGTATATTTTCCGCTTTCGCAGCGGATAGTGTATTTTTTGATATTGTTAGGAAGTGAGATTTATGCCATTAATATTTATTGGCGGCAATTTGTAATGCACTTACAATTTCCTTGGTAACTTGATTGTTTGAATCTAATTTTCGTATTTTTTTGATTAAGGATTGAGGTATTATTGAATTGCGCTAATTCACTTGTGTCATTTAAGGAAGTACCTAATGCTACAATTTCCTTTTTACTCCTTTTACTAGACATGAAACTAAAAGTAACAGCATTGGAATAAAGTATTTCATACTTTTTTTATTGTAAAAGTATTTCATACTTTTTTTATTGTAAAAGTATAGAATCAAAAGTGATTATTATTTGTACATGAGTCCCTTATTTTTGTTTGAGAGTATTTTTTTACCGCTTATAAACTTTTACAGTACTAGTTTTAGTCTTTATGGCATAAACGCCTTGTGCCAAATACGTTAAATCAACTTCATACCCATATTCGTTTAGTTTATTTGCACTTACTTGGTATGTTATGTCTTGATTAAGCATATTATATATTCTAAAATCTCTGACATCTCCTCCTTGCACTGTGATTTTGTCATAGGTTGGATTAGGATACAATTTGATTTGGTTGACGGTTATTTTTGCCAGGGTGACAGACTTGACAGCTGAGTACGAGAATTGACCATCATAGTCAGTTTGTTTTAGGCGGTAATAAGATATACCACTATATGGGTAATCATCGGTGGCGCTATATGCAAGTATCGATGAGGAATTTCCAGCGCCCACTATTTGCGCTACTTCTTCCCATCCATAACCATCTTTTGATCGTTCTATAGTAAAAAAATCATTATCTATTTCTGTCGCTGTTTTCCAAGAGAGTATTATGGTATTACTGAAATTATTTTTTGCGTAAAAAGAAATGAGCTTAATTGGAAGGGTGCTTTCTTGAAATATAATGGGGATGTCAGCAGGAAAATCAGGAAATATATTATCAACATCTTGTGCGCCACTTCCATCTTGAGTTGACCAGTTTGCGGGATTCGCTATCGCTGCCGTGCAATTGGAAAAGCTTGGATTACAAATAGTGCTGCCACTATAAACCATTACATCTTCATCTCCTGATATTGAGGTTGCATTTATACCAGCTGTTAATCCTGTATTTGTTAGACTCCCCTTTGCTAGACTAAATCCATCATTAGCGATGGCTGTGAGGAAAGTGGTTGGGGTGATGTTATTCGTGCCGACAAATGCATAAATCACTTCATTGCTGGCTGCGGCACTAATTGTACCACTTATACTTCCAATAGTTGCCCCATACCCTGGGTTGGATGCACTTTTTGTTTCATCAAAGGTAATCACAGTGCCTGCAGCAATAACGCTGGCACCAGTATTCCAAGTTAATTTTGTTTCAGTACTTGATATAAATGCACCTCCTGCACCAATTGGGAGTTCATTCCATTCTTCGTCAATAAAATATATCGTAGAATTTGCAGGTATACCCACTAGTGTTACAACGGAAAACCCATCTTGATTATCAGCGTTGTAGCCTACAAACATTATATCACCTTCATTGAGCTGTGCACTTGCCTTCATAGAAAATATTAGGCTAAAAACTAGTGCGAAAAATACCTTTAATACTTTTTTTTTGTATTCCATAATTATATTTTTATTGATGCCGGTAGTTGTTTTACTTATTAGTCGCCAATTTTGTGCCATAGTTTTGCGTTAAGTGGTATTAACCTTACTTTTATTTGTATTAAAAATATATTGCTGGGAGAATAATCTATTATTAGGCTGATTTTCAATAAGTTATAGGATAGGAGAGGATTTTATAAATTCAGAAGCGCTACACAAAATAATAGTAAAATAAAAGTATGTGTACTATGATTTTTGTTTTGAAAATCCCAATTTGGGATTTTTTTCTTTCACAGTGGTTTGTGTCCTTAGTATAGTTGTTAATCCATGTTAACAACTATGGTGGGACAGACCATGGAGAAAAGAATTTCATGTTTTTTTATAAAACTAGAAAAACAACATTAATCATTATTTATCAATGAATCCATAACTTAATTTTTTCTTATTTGCAATCCCTTTCTACCGCTTATAAACCTTAGCAAAATAATTTTTAGTCTTAACCACATACACACCTTCTGTTAGGTTGGATAGATCAATTACAGAAATGTCTTCATTTTTGTGCATTAATTTTACCAAGTGGGTAACATCCTGCTGAAGCAAGTTGTAAATTTTAAAGTATTCGCTTTCCGTTCCTTCAATGGTGATCTGATTGTACGATGGGTTAGGATAAATGTTGATTTGATTGATTTTAGATAAGTTAAACTGAACTGATTTGATATCTGAATATGAATATTGGCCGTCATAATCGGTCTGTTTTAAACGGTAATAAGAAATGCCGATGTATGGATTTTTGTCTATAATCCTATATTTTAAAACAGATGATGAGTTTCCTGCACCATCAACTTGGATGACTTTTTGCCATACAAAACCATCTCTTGATCGCTCTATGGTGAAGAAATCGTTGTCGGTTTCTGAGGCAGTTTTCCAGGTTAGCTGAATATATTTAATGTGGGGGATTACATCAAAATTTACTAATGCTATGGGTAAAGGAGTTTCTCCAAAAGAAATTGGGACATCTGCAGGAAAGTCAGGAAAATTTCCATTGGCCGATTGGTCAAATGGACCATCTTCTGTTGCCCAATTGGATGGATCTGCAATTATTAAAGCGCAATTTGCGGGAGAAATTAAATCGCACTCGGTGCTGCCAACATAAATCATGACGTCCTTATCTCCGATAATAGAGATTGCATTAATTCCTGTAGTAAGTTTGGTTTTGCTGAGTGTTCCATTGATGCTATTGAACCCATCACTGGCTATCGCAGATAAAAAAGTAATGGGTGTAAATTTGTCGGTACCTTGGAAAGTATATAGTACCTCGTCTTCTTTTGTTAGTTTGATATTACCAGTGATAGTACCCCTTGTGACGCCATAGCCATCATTGGAGGAAAGACTAGTCTCATTAAAAATGACCACTAATCCTGCAGGAATTATAGTGCTGCCCGTATCCCAAGTGAGCTCCCACTCGTCATGGTTGTTAAATGCGCCACCTTCGCTCATGTCTAATCCATTCCATTCATTATCGGTAAAGTAAATGGTAGTTTCTGCAGGAATATCTACAAGGGCAACGATGGAGAAACCATCATTTCCATCGGCATTGTATCCTACAAACATGATATCTCCTGCTTTTAGCTGGGCGGTAGACCTCACGGGTTGTATCAAAAGAAATGTTACGAATATGGAAAATGTAAAAAACCTACCCATGATTATATCTATTTAAATATTGGTAACAATCAAAGTTGTCATCTCTTTGTTGTTCCAATATCGTTTATAAATAGCCGTAGGTCTCTCTCAACATTACGTGTTGGAGGTTCTAAGGTATAGATTTTTGGTAAATTTCCTGAATAATTTTACTTTTTTTGAGAAACCATCTAATACCGATCATAAAAATACCTCACCTTTCTCGTGAGCTGGTCATAGATGGGTTCGGTAAATAATACAAACAAATCTTGAGGATTTGGCGGTGGAATTTCTCTTGATCTCGCTATTTTCAGTTGTTCTTTAGTCAGTGCTCTTTCATCACCATTGAAATTTCCCCATTCAGAAAACCATACAAATTCACCGCCCATATTTTCGCTGGTTAGCACTGATTTATTGTTAGCATCCATGACTATAAAGTTGAGTATGCCATTAGAAATCACTTCTTTTCTAAAAGTAGTGAGTTTGGCACTTACTTTACCAATTACCGCAATAGTGCTATCTGCCACTTTTACTTCACCAATTTTAACACTGTCTCTTTCTATTGTTTCGATACGCTCTTTAACATGGGTTTGTCCCACTACAAAATCACGAAATTGCAATCTTAATATTTGATCTGGGTACTTAAGGTTTTCTGTTGCTGCTTCTTTGGGTGAGTAGAATCGAACAAACTCATTTTTATTATAACTGTGTAAATATTCTTCTATTTTATCTTGAAAAAAATTAGCTGATACTTGGTAGCTGAGTGAAGGAACAGGTATTTGCTCTACTACAACTTTCAGGGTTGCATAGAATTTTGCTTCCTCTATTTTATTATTCACATCTTTATAGCCTGGCACAAAACGATCGACATCTCTGAAGTTAAAATAGGCCTGTTTGGCACTTTCTCTGGTTTTTTGATTGAATGCGCTCTCCCCCAAAGCATAGCTTTCTTCAGCAGCTTTTTGTCGTGCATCTACCAATTCTGAATAATAACTTTTTGGATTTGGGATTACCTGTAATGCACCAGGGGATTTTCTAATTTCCTCGTACATGTTATTGATTCTTTCGTAGCTTGTCAACACAGCTTTCCATTTATAGGGATTGCTGGATGCTAGCATATTCTTGGATTGATCTAAAAACCAATCTACCGACATTGGATATCCATTTAGTAAGGTCTCGCGTGATTTCTTATTATTTGGATGAGATCTTAGTTTCTTGACAGATTTCATCACAGCTGAGTAGTAATCGCCTTGTTTAAGATCTTTTTTTCCGCTGTTACATGATATGAGTAAGGAGGTAATCACTAAGATGCTCAAGAAGCTGGTGATATGATTTTTAATCGTCATCGATATTGAATTTTGGTCTGAAAATTTTATCAAAGCTACTTTAAATTAGTTGTTTATCGGTGATTTTTTATATCAAAAACCACCTGATGTAAGTTTGAAGTGAAAAGATGCCAAAAGTATAGTGAGTATGTGTTAATTAATAACAGTAACACCAAAAAATGTCTCTAGCACACTTAAAATCAATAAAATACCAAGAATAAGCGGACATACATAACGAATACCAAAATCAATATATTTTTGAGCAAAAGAGCCTTTGAAATTAGGTGCCCCTATTTCTAATTCAGCGTTTAAATTCTCTTTTTTCCAAATGTAGGCCGCAAACACTGTTATCAACACCCCGCCAAGTGGTAGAAAAGTATCATTAGCAATATGCCCTAGAAAAGTCATGAAGTCTGTGGGTTTGTCTGCGCCAATGTAAGTGATGAAATTGCTTAGAAGGTTTGAGTAGCCATTGGCGAGCAATGATGGGATTCCTAAGATAAATATGAGTCCTGCTATTAGCCATACAGCCTTTTTTCTACCCATTTGATATTTGTCTACCACAAAAGATACTGGTACTTCCAGTAATGATACGGTGGAAGTAAGCGCAGCGAAGGATAATAGCAAGAAAAATGCACCGCCTATAACGATTCCTAATACAGGTCCTAATCCCTCAAATACGCCAGGTAATGTGACGAAAATTAATCCTGCGCCACCTGTTGGTTCAAGTCCTTGAGAAAACACAAAAGGAAACATCATCAAACCAGCGATTAAGGCAATGCCCACATCGGCAAGGGTGATAAATACGGCAGAAGTTACTATATTCTCATTTTTACTGAGGTAACTACCATAAGTGATGATGGCACCCATCCCTAAAGAAAGTGAGAAAAATGCTTGTCCGAGGGCACTTTTTATAACCGGCAAGTTAATTTTGGAAAAATCAGGGTTTAAATAAAATTCAATACCTTTCATAGCATTTGGTAAAGTCATGGCATAAAAGGCTAACCCCAATATCATTACAATCAGGGTGGGCATTAATATTTTAGAAGCTTTTTCTATCCCACCAGAAACGCCTTTAGATACAATAAAAGCTGTTGTTGCCATAAAAACGATTGAAAACCCGCCAATTTCAGTAACATCCTTTATAAAATCAGCGAAATGATTGCCAATATCAAAATTACCAGATACTATTTCAGCAAAGTAGCCGAGTGCCCAACCTGCAACTACGTTATAATATGATAGGATGAGCGTACCTGCTAATATTCCTAGTACGCCAACAAAATTCCATTTTTTATGACCTAAAGCACCATAGGCAAGGGCTGGGTTTAATTTGGTTTTTCGACCAATGGCAATTTCGGTAACCATTACTGGGAAAGCGAGTATGAAGCAAAATAAGAGATACATGATAACAAAGGCCGCTCCACCACCATTCCCAACTTCAAATGGAAACTTCCAAATATTACCGAGCCCAACTGCAGAACCTGCTGCTGCTAAAATGAATCCTAGTCGGCTAGAAAAGCCACCCCTGTTGTTTTCCATGTTTTGTTTTATATTTAAGTAAATTAAGAGTTAGGTGTCAGAATATTTTCACCTTCCAACCTCTAAAACTAATCATGCAATATTAAAAAACAAAGATGTTTTGAAGATATTTGAAATGCATAGTTTTTTTGATGATAATTTTGAGCTAAATTCACATTTTGAAAAGAGCAAATATTAGCATTAATTTATAGATATGAATAAGACATTAGAGCGTGTGGCGGAGTTTCATAAAACGTTTGGCGCACCAGTATTAGAACAATCAGAAATTCCAGCGGATGATAGGGTTAAATTAAGATTAGCTTTAATTCTGGAGGAGTTAAGTGAGTTGGCGGAGGCATCTGGTGCCGCAGCAATGTTCAATGAAATGATGCGTGAAAAGGTAAGCGGGTTTAAGCAAATGGAGGAGGTAAAAGATAAGGTAGAAGCCTTAGATGCACTGTGTGATTTGCAGGTAGTTTTGAATGGAACAACACTAGAATATGGATTGCAAAATAATTTTGATGCTGCCTTTGATGAGGTGCATAGTTCCAATATGAGCAAGGCATGTGTGGATGAAAGTGAAGTAGAAAAATCGATAGAGAAATACAAGAAAGAAGGAGTGGAGGTACATGCTGAAAAAGTAAATGGAAAGTATATTTTGTATCGATCCGCTGATAAGAAAATCCTGAAAGGAGTAAATTATTTTTCACCCAATCTTGAGAAGTATATTTAAATGTCTGGAGGCGTAAATTAATTTGACGAATTATGTCAAATTAATTCATAACTATCTAATAATCAATAATTTGAAAATAGTAACCCAATAGACACTTCAAGTCCGGTGAAGTCAATTTTGGCATTTCGAAAATCTACTTTTGTAGTGGTGATTGGTATGTTTTTGGCGCCTCCAGTGTAGCTACCTGTAAGGTCAATGGGTGCTGAGCCAATGAGATAGTAGGCACCTAAAGAAATGCCAAATGTTTTGTTGAGGTAATAGATGTATTCACCGCCAAAATGAAAACCTATCCCGAGGTTATTTTTAAATGAAAACTCAGCATTCACAACTTCAAGTCCTGTGTAATCAATCAATGCACGGTCTAGATTTCCGTAGTTAATTTTTTGGTCGAAACCATAAAAAGCAAAGCCACCACCCTTTACGCTGAAGACTTGTTTTTTGCTTCCAAATTCTATGACCACTTCAAGTGGAACAAAGAATGTAAAGGTTGGTCCGATGAGTGGTTTTTTACTTTGAAAAGGTAAGTTGATAATATTCAAACCCGACATTCTATAAAGTGTTATTCCAGTTTCAATGGCAACGTTGTCGGTGATGTCATACCCTAACCCTCGAAACGAGAGGGGACTAATAGGTGTGGATAGGTAACCATTTTTTGGAACAAAAAAAGAAGCAGAAACGCCTACTTCTTGTGACCTTACTGGAGTGGATGAAAACAGTAATGTGATGGCTAACATAAACTGTAAGGAACTTTTGATTGTTATTTTTTGTAGGAAAAGCAGCATAAATATTTTATTATTAATCGGTATGTAAATTGAAATTTATTAAGGTGACATCCAAATTTTAGCTAATATTGATTTTTGAAGTTATAAGTTATACCATTTCAAAATGGAATTAAAGGACACTTAACCGATGGCATATATAAAAGTAATTCAACATGATGAAGCAGCGGGAAGGCTAAAAGAGATTTATGATGACCTGGTCGCAAAAAGAGGAAAATTGGCAGAGGTGCATAAAATACAAGGTTTAAACCCTGAATCCATTGTCAATCATATGGATCTTTACATGACTATTATGTTTGGCAAATCTCCATTAAAGCGTTACCAGCGGGAAATGATGGCGGTAGTTGTATCTGTGCATAACAATTGTCATTATTGTCAGGTACATCACGGTCATGCGCTCAACTATTTTTGGAAGGATATGCGCAAAGTAGAATTACTAAGAAATAATTTTGCGAAGGTGCAGTTGAGTGAGGTTGATAGGAAGCTTTGTCAATTGGCGGAAGACCTTACCAGAAGACCTGGAGTAGACCACCAGTCAAAGCAGATTGAATCACTTAAAGCATTAGGATTAGATGACCGAGCCATATTGGATGCTACTTTGGTGATTGCGTATTTTAATTTTGTAAACCGAATGGTCTTAGGACTCGGCATCGAATTGGAAAAAGAGGGACGTGATAATGGCTATAAGTTTGATTAATAGAACTTGCCAATCTTTCGTCAAGTATTACTTATCTACATCATCTAGTTTCATCACGTCTTCCCAAATTTTTCTTTCTTCTTGCATTTGTTTCATTACTATATAATCTAAATCATCTTTTTTAATTAATTTCCTTACTAAAATTAATGACAATCCTACTGTTAGTAACAAGCCAAACGTTCTAAATAAAATTATACCTAACATAATCAATGGTGTTTTAATAAATTCATTTCTTGGAATAACCAGATCATGAATACTGTTTTAATAACTATGCATGCAATTTATTATTAGTGCCAATGATTAGAAAACCGAAACTGTTTTGAAAGAAATTTGGGTAAGGTTTAAGAAGGAATCAGTGAGAATTTAAGTATTTTGTGGTGTCACTTTATGTAAGTAATTTGCGAGTTGCTATAAAAAAGGTGTTAACTGAATGATTAATTCATTCTCTTGTTGCTGTAAAGGCTATTATTGATTTGATAGTAAATGTAATTTTGCTAACAACAATTGATGGGTAATCAAGATAAAAAATATGTATCAATTTTTGTAAATGTTTAAGTTTGTCGGTTAAATAAACTCGATTGATAATAATTGGCACATTTTGTGCGAGATTGTTTTAGGAATAATAAAGTATAATTTTATGTTAAGATACATTTCGGTCATTGTTTTCGGATTACTTCTTGTCTCATGTAGTGACTTTGAAGAGCCCGAATTTAAAGAAATTCATGCATTGAAAGTGCTGGAATTTAAAGGGGAGTTTGTAGTATTAGAGGGGATGGCTCGATTCATAAATCCTAATAAACTAAGCTTCAAGGTGAAGCGTATTGATGTAGATGTGCATAGGAAAGGTAAAAAAATAGGAAAAGTTACACATACAGAAATTACAAAAGTAAAACCTGAACGACAATTTGATATTCCCTTTGTCTTGAAGATTCCTAAAGAAGAGTTGTCCAATGGGTTGTTAAACGACCTAATTGGTATGTTCAGCGGTCAAAAAGTTAAATTAAACTTTGAAGGCACTTTAAAAGTATCAAAAATGGGTATTGGAAAAACCATACCCATTAAATATGAGTACGAAATCAAAATGTAAAATGATTGATAAACTTACTAGACTATAGTTGGCATGTTTTTTTAGTTTGTATTTATACATATAACCTATAATTTCACATCACTTTATATAACAGTTAGCATAAGTTTTCGTTAAGAAATACTAAAGAAAAAGCAATGATAAATAGATTAAAAATATTAATACCGGTTTTGGTTGCCGTGATACTTTTCACTTCATACAAATCGATACACGATACGGATGATAAAAACAAGGTGCTGCTGCGGTTGATTATGCAAAGTTTGAACCAAGGACATTATGAGTCGAAAAGCATAAATGATGATTTTTCAGATAAAGTATTTACTCATTTTCTATCGCAGGTTGATGCCAATAAAAAGTTTTTAACCAGTGCTGATATTAAAAAACTAGAAGCCTACCACTATAGAATTGATGACCAAATAAATGATGCTAATTATGATTTTTTTAAACTTACCGAAAAAATTATTAGAAGTAGGATAGAAAAAGTGGGTGGATATTACAAAGAAATTTTAAAACATCCATTTGATTTTAAAAAAGATGAGTCTATAGAGTTTAATATTGAAAAGCTGAAATATGCTAATTCCGATGAAGAATCTAAAAATATTTGGCATAAATATTTGAAATATAGAGCCTTGCTTAAATATTCAAGTCTGATAAATGAGCAAGAAGCTAACTTAAAAAAAGATACTGCCTACAAAGCAAAGACTAGTAGCGAGCTTGAAAAAGAAGCTAGGAAAAGTGTTTTGAAAAGCCATGATGAATGGTATAGTAGGATGCTTAAAATAGATGATAATGATTGGTTATCTGTTTACTTAAATACAATAACAACCATTTTTGACCCTCATACGGCCTATTTTCCACCAAAGGACAAAGAAAATTTTGATATCGCTATGTCTGGAAGGCTGGAAGGCATTGGTGCCACACTTGTTTCCAAGGATGGTTATATAACAATCTATGACATTGTTCCAGGAAGTGCCTGCTGGAGGCAGGGCGAGTTGGCAGTAGATGATAAAATACTGAAAGTAGCACAAGGTGATGCTGAGCCATTGGATATTGTGGACATGAGGGTGGATCATGCTGTTAAGTTCATCAGAGGAAAAAAAGGGACAGAAGTGAGACTCACTGTTCAAAAAATTGATGGGCAGATAAAAGTGATATCAATTATAAGAGACATTGTAGTGCTGGAAGAAACCTATGCTAAGTCTGCAATTTTTGATGGTGTGGGATACATATATCTTCCAAAATTCTATGCGGATTTTAATGGGACAGGTGGAAATGACTGTAGCGAAGATGTGAAAAATGAAATAATCAAACTTAAAGCAGAAGGTGTGACTGGCATCATTCTGGATTTAAGAAACAATGGAGGTGGTTCGCTACAAGATGTAGTGGAGATGTCTGGGCTTTTTATTAAAGAAGGACCTATTGTTCAGGTAAAAGCAAAAGTTGGGATACCACGAATTCTTGCGGATACAGATAAGGAGGTTGTTTATGGTGGACCACTTGTGGTCATGGTAAACGGATTTAGTGCTTCGGCTTCAGAAATTCTAGCGGCTGCCATGCAAGATTATGGTAGGGCGGTGATTGTGGGTAGCAGTCCGACAACATATGGCAAAGGTACCGTTCAGCGGGCGTTTGATTTAGATGGATTTATATCTGAGGCTTATGCTGATGTAAAGCCTTTGGGAGCATTGAAATTAACATTACAAAAATTTTATAGAATAAACGGTGGTGCTACACAACTTAAAGGAGTAATTCCTGATGTTATATTGCCAGACACTCGATCATATCTCAAATACGGGGAAAAAGAGCAAGACTTCCCAATCGCATGGGATGAGATAGATCCTTTAAGATATGACCTCTGGGAAAATAGGATTACCAATTTTGAAGAGATTAGGAGTAAAAGCGAAGCTCGTGTTCGTAATTCTAAAATATTTCAACTTATTGAGCAAGAGGCTAAGGAATATAAAGTGAGGCAAGATGATACACAGTTCTCCTTAAACTATGATGTGTATGCTGCTGAAATGGAAACACTAGATGGGCAGTCAAAAAAATATAACGAAATACTTAAAGAGGCAGATCACTTATTAAATCCGTCATTTTTGAAGGTTGATATAAAACTACTTAATGCGGATACATTAAGGTTGGAAAAAATGAATCGCTGGAAAAAGAAACTGATGAAGGATGTATATATTGACGAGGCAATTCATGTGCTTCAGGATATTAAGTGAATTAACTAGTACCATTTGATTAACCTGGGTGGGTTTGTTATGACATTTTGTATTGATGAATGATTCCTGTAATCGTTGGTGAAAACGACAACAAAGGGTTCTTTTACGTCTTTCGTCTTTGATTTTTCCCTTTTGGTAATCTCTAAATAGTCCTTTTTTAAGATTTGCCTCTAATTGTAACATAAGTTACTGTCCATTAAAATCCTATTTACTACATTTGTAGAGTAAGTTCAGAAAAATAACTAAAAAAATAAACGCATATAAATATGAAAGTAGAGCAAATGTTTACCGGATGTCTAGCAGAAATGGCATATTATATTTCGGATAATGGCGAAGCTGCTATTATTGATCCATTGAGAGAAACAGCACCTTACCTAGAAATGGCAGCAGCCGATGGTGTCAAGATTAAATGGATATTTTTGACGCATTTTCATGCTGATTTTGTTTCTGGTCAAGTAGATTTGGCAAAGAAAACTGGTGCAACCATTGTGTTTGGACCAAGTGCTAAAACTGATTATAATATTCACGAAGGGAAAGATGGGGAAATGTTTCCTATAGGAAATATAAACCTTCAGCTAATTCATACTCCTGGACATACGATGGAGTCTTCTTCTTATGTGTTGATTGATAAAAATGGAAATACTCCCTATTTGTTTTCAGGTGATGCTTTGTTCATTGGTGATGTAGGACGACCTGATTTGGCAGTGAAACAAGGAACATTAACTGAAGCAGATTTGGCGGGTCATTTGTTTGATTCATTAAGAAACAAAATCATGACACTTCCTGATGATATTATAGTATATCCTAATCACGGTGCGGGGTCGGCTTGTGGTAAAAATATGAGTAGCGAAACTTTTGATACCCTTGGTAACCAAAAGAAAACAAATTATGCACTAAGGGCCGACATGACCAAAGAAGAGTTTGTGAAAGAAGTAATAACTGGATTGTCTGCGCCACCACAATATTTTCCTAAAGCAGTAGGAAAGAATAAAGGAGTGAATCTAGAAATTGATGAAATTATAGCCAATGGAACGAGGGCACTATCACCAGAAGAATTCAAAGCAAAAATGAAAAGTGGCGTTTTGGTATTAGATACTCGCTCTAAAGAAGCTTTTATAGCTGAGCACATTCCTGGGGTAATGTTTGTAGGATTAGATGGTAGCTTTGCAACTTGGGTAGGAACTTTAGTGATGGATGTGAATACCGAAATTTTATTTATTGCAGAGGAAGGAAGAGAAGCGGAAGTGGTAACAAGACTAGCGCGTGTGGGTTATGATAATGCGCAAGGGTATCTTAAAGGTGGTATTGACGCATGGAAAGCGGCTGGTGAAGAAACCGATAGTGTTGGTTCTGTTAATGCAACTGAATTTGCAGCAATTATAAAAGCGGGGGGTGATTTTGAAGCGTTAGATGTAAGAAGAAAATCAGAGTATGATTCTGAACACCTCGTGGGGGTTGATAACTTTCCACTAGATTGGATTAATAGAGATTTGGAAAATCTTGATAAGCATAAAAAGTACTATTTACATTGTGCAAGTGGGTATCGTTCTTTAGTGGCGGCTTCATTGTTCAAGGCAAATGGCATTGGCAATGTGGTGGATGTTGCAGGTGGGTTCGCTGACCTGAAGCAGACGAGTGCTGAGATGACGGAGTATGTTTGTCCTACGACATTATTATAACAGCAAATAAGCTTTAATCATGGTCTGCGGATTCTTTTGGGAGTTCGCAGACTTTTTTTTACTCAAAATATAGTACTTTGCACTTTGAGCAAACTTTTAGGCGTTATGTAACATTTGTTACTTAACACTATCCTAAAACAAAGTTTATTTATAAGATTTTCTATTACAAACTGTTAATTATGGACCTCATTGAATTCTTAAAACAACCCTGGCCGTGGTATGTAGCAGGCCCACTCATCGCATTTATAGTATTTTTGCAATTACTTTTTGGTAAAAGGTTTGGCATTTCATCTTCTTATGAAACAATGTGTGCCATTGGTGGAGCAGGAAAATTAACCTCTTATTTTGACTTCGATTGGAAAAAACGAATCTGGCAAATTATGTTTGCTTTTGGTTTAATTATAGGTGGTTTCATTGCGACAAATTACCTTCATAATTCTGAGCCAATTCAGCTGTCGGAGCGTACCATCGAAAATTTGCAAGCATTAGGAATTGAAAATCCTGGGGAGACGTATATTCCAAGGAGTATATTTAGTTGGGAGTCTCTAGCTACCGTAAAGGGATTTATATTCATTGTGCTAGGTGGTTTTCTAATAGGTTTTGGAACGAGGTATGCAGGGGGGTGTACTTCTGGGCATGCCATTAGTGGACTTAGTAATTTAGAGCTTCCTTCACTGATTGCCGTTATTGGTTTCTTTATAGGCGGACTTATCATGACATTTTTATTTTTACCTTATTTACTAACCCTTTAAAAGCATTATTGACAGATGAAAAATATAAGATTTTTGTTTTCGGGAATACTATTCGGCATTATTTTAACGAAGGGAGAAATAATCTCTTGGTATAGAATTTATGAAATGTTCAGGTTTGAATCTTTTCACATGTATGGCGTGATAGGGTCGGCGGTTGTTTTGGGAATAATCGTTATTGCAACCATTAAAAAGATGGACATGAAATCTTTGGACGGAGAGAAAATCGTAATTCCTCCAAAGGCAAAAGGTATTCCCCACCTTATTTTTGGTGGAATTATTTTTGGTTTAGGATGGGCGTTGACTGGGGCCTGCCCAGGGCCGCTGTACACCCTAGTGGGCAATGGATTTTCGGTGATTATTGTAACCGTTTTAAGTGCCGTTTTTGGGGCATTTGTGTATGGATTGGTGAAAAATAAATTACCATATTAATTTTACTTGGTAACAAAAGCTACACTTGATAGTAACTATTGTTACTGATAATGAATTTTTGAATTCTTTTCTTTGCATCAGAATTTAAAACTGAAATTAACAAATAAAATAATAGAAATGGATTTAAGAGAATTAATTAATAATGACAGTGCCACCGTTATTGACGTAAGAGAAGTATATGAATTTGATGGCGGACATGTGGAAGGAGCAATTAACATTCCGCTAGGGCAAGTGGCTGATAAACTAGAGGAGTTTGCTGCTATGAGCAAGCCACTTATTCTATGCTGTGCTTCTGGTAACAGAAGTGGACAAGCGACCGCTTTCTTGAATGCACAAGGAATTGAGGATGCGTTCAACGGAGGTTCTTGGTATCAAGTACATGAGGTGAAAATGCAAAACGCTTAGTATTATTAAAAAAATAAAATTAAAGACGGCTAATTTCTTAGCTGTCTTTTTTTATGAGTAGTTTTGATATGAGCTAACATTATAACTATTAAGAACTAAATGGAAGACGCATTATTATACGACCGTTTACAATTTGCTTTTACCATAACCTTTCATTATTTATTTCCGCAGCTTACCATGGGTTTGTCGCTGATATTAGTGATTTATAAGGGCATTTATCTAAAAACGGGAAACGAGAAGTTTAACAAAGCAGCACGTTTTTGGGCTAAAATATTTGCGATTAATTTCGGGATGGGAGTAGTGACAGGAATTCCTCTTGAATTTCAATTTGGTACCAACTGGGCCAAATTCTCTGAATTGACAGGTGATATCATCGGACAGACATTGGCGATGGAAGGAATGTTCTCTTTTTTTCTTGAATCCTCTTTCCTTGGTATCTTTATTTATGGTGAAAAGTACTTGGGGCAAAAAGTTCACTTCATGTCTGCACTGCTTATATTTATTGGTTCATGGGCAAGTGGTTTTTTAATTTTAGCGACCCATTCTTGGATGCAAAATCCCGTCGGATATGAGATCATTGAAAACGGAAAATTTGTTTTAAATAATTTTTCAGCATTGTTTGCCAACCCTTGGTTGTACCCATCATTTCTACATAATCAGGCAGCTTCGGTGGTAACGACATCATTTGTGTTGGCTGGCATTGGGGCTTTCTATTTGCTTTCTGGAAAAAATAAGGAGTTTGGAATGTTGTTTGTTAAAACAGGTGTGATTACTGGTGCAATATCTTCGGTGCTTATTGCTTTTCCATTAGGCGATGAATTGGCAAAGCAAGTGGCGCAAAAACAACCAGTAACCTTAGCAGCAATGGAGGGGCTTTTTGATAGTGAAGAAGGAGCACCGATAGTGTTGATTGGACAACCAAATATGGCGGAGCAAAGGTTAGACAACAAAATTGAGGTGCCTAACGTGTTGAGTTTATTGACCTATAAGCGATGGAATGCAGAGATTAAAGGACTCAATGATTTTGATAAGAAATTGTGGCCTACTAATATTCCTGCTTTGTATTACTCATACCACATCATGGTTGGTTTGGGAACTTTATTCATTGCTTTGATGCTATTGGGTTTGCTATTTCTATGGAAAAAAAATATCAAAAATCAAAAATGGTACCTATGGCTTTTGATGTTATTTTTACCGTTGCCTTATGTGGCCACGACAGCTGGTTGGTACACCTCTGAGTTGGGGCGTCAACCTTGGCTGGTATACGGCTTGCTAAAAACAAAAGATGGAATTTCAGAATCCGTATCAGCAGGGAACACGCTTTTCACCTTGCTGGGTTGGGTAGGGTTGTATATTTTATTGGGTGTTTTGTTTATGTTGCTTGTTGGTAAAGTCATCAATAAAGGGCCTGAAATATTGATAAATAAAAACATCAAATAATATGGAAACTATTTGGGCAGTAATTCTGACGTTTATGTTAACCGTTTATATTATTTTAGATGGCTTTGATTTTGGCGCAGGTGTTATTTATTTATTTTTCACCAAAAGTGAAGCAGAAAAACAAAAAATTAAAGCGGCAATAGGCCCTTTCTGGGATGGAAATGAGGTTTGGTTGGTAGCAGTAGGTGGCGTGTTGTTTGGTATATTTCCAACATTATATGCCTCCAGTTTTAGTGGGTTTTATTTAGCGCTAATGTTGGTGCTGTGGTTTTTGATTTTCCGTGGATTGTCCATAGAACTTAGGGGAGAAATTAATAACAAATTGTGGCATGATGCTTGGGATTTTATGTTTGGAGTTTCTAGCTTTTTGTTGGCACTGTTTTTTGGCGTGGCATTTGGCAATGTGGTCAGAGGTGTGAATTTAGGAGGTGTTGAAAATGGACTAAGCACCTATGAAAATTCTTATTCGTTTTTCACGCCGCTATGGAGTCAGGATTTTTCTCCACTGAGTAAGCATCCCGGCATTGTTGATTGGTTTACGATTGTGATTGGGCTTATTGCCCTGGTGACTTTAACAATCCATGGTGCTAATTGGATTATTTATAAAACACAAGGAGCGTTGCCTGAAAGATTACGAAAAGTGATAGCTAAACTTTGGTTTGTACTTTTAGGGCTTGTCATTCTTTCAGTGATTTTATTGAAAATGGTAAAGCCATTTGCTTTCGGAAATTATGGCGATAATTTTTATATACATATTTTTCCTTTCATAGCGACATTAGGTCTTGCGGGTATTTACTTTTTTAATGCTAAAAAGCATGAATTGAGTGGATTTTTAGCGTCATCAGCTTTTATAATTGGTGGTATTACAACTACCGTTGCCGGTTTATGGCCTGTAATGCTAACATCCACCAACACTGTGAACCCATCTTTGACCATATACAATGCAAGTGCCTCAGATTATGGGATGGAAGTAGGAATTATTTGGTGGGGGGTCGCATTTTTGCTTATTCTTGTATATTCTTGGTATGTTCACAAAGTATTTTCAGGGAAAGTAGAAAATCAAGACATAGGACATTAAACTTGACATGAGGGAATACCGCATAATCCGTTTCTTTTTGATGATGCTGCACCTGAACACAGCATAATTTAGCCACTTGTCTTACACTTATAACTACTTTTTGGGTAAGCCTTCTTTAAACTTGGCCAAAAATAAGTAAAACTGTATTAGTAACAATTGTTACTAAATCAAACCCATAATAACGTTTTCTTTGCACCTTATTTAAAGTATAAACAATTTTCAACTTAATTAAAACGACAATACATGTTTGGATTTTTTAAAAACTTATTTGGTGGTGGTGCAGATGTAAAAGAACTTGTAGCGAATGGCGCCGTTATAATAGATGTACGCACTAAAGGGGAATTTCAACAAGGGCATATTAGAGGTGCTAAGAATATTCCACTACAAAATATAGAAGGGCAATTGATTACTATTCAAAAAATGAACAAAATGATTGTGACCTGCTGTATGTCAGGTGCTAGAAGTGGACAAGCGGCATCATTTTTGAAGCGTAATGGTGTAGAAGCGCATAATGGTGGCGGCTGGTCAAGGCTACAGTCAAAATTACGGTCTAATAAATAACTTAAAATATATAAGATGATGAAACACATAAAAATAATACTAAGCTTATTGCTTTTTATATCGCTTTCGTTTATTGAAAATGTTGAAGCGCAGGTGGTCAATAACATTGATGTGGCGAAATTTTCAGAAATAATAAAGGATAAAGATTTGCAGTTGGTTGATGTGCGTACGGCAAAAGAAGTAATGACAGGAAGAATAGCAGGTGCTGTTAACATCGACTACTTTGGAGAAAACTTCAAAAATGAAATCGCTAAATTGGATAAGGAAAAAGCAATAGCAGTTTACTGCAGAAGCGGTAATAGAAGCGGAAGAGCGACGAATATTTTAAAAGACCTTGGTTTTACTAAAATCTATAACCTCAATGGTGGTATGAAGGCTTGGGAATCAAAAAAAATGCCTGTTGTAAAGTAATGAGTAAATTCTATGACATAATCAGTGGCGACAAACCGGTATTAGTTGATTTCTATGCCGATTGGTGTGGCCCTTGCAAAATGATGGCGCCAATTCTTAAAGAATTGGCAGCTGAAGTGAAAGGTATGGCAAGGGTGATTAAAATTGATGTGGATAAAAATCAGCCCGTTGCTGCCAAGTATGGCATAAGAAGTATTCCGACAACCATTATATTTAAAAATGGAGCGGAGAAGTGGCGGCACTCAGGAGTACTGCAAGCAAACGTACTAAAACAGGAATTAGAAAAATACAAATGATATTTAAAAAAATAACTTTTACGATATTGATTATTTCATTTTTTGGATTGTTTTCTGCTGGTGCACAAGTGAAAAGCAAAGCATATAACGTGATGCTAAAAACGCTTTTGTCGCATACAGTTAATGAGGTGAGAGTGAATGATATTGCAGCAGACGAAGATGTTGTTTACCTGGATGCCCGAGAAAAGAAAGAATATGATGTGAGTAAAATTAACAATGCCATATGGGTTGGGTATGATGATTTTAATTTAAGTAGGGTTGCAGGTATTGAAAAAGGTAAAAAAATTGTGGTTTACTGCTCGGTGGGTTATAGAAGCGAGAAAATTTCAGAGAAATTAGTGAAAAATGGATTTACTGATGTTTCTAATTTATACGGAGGCATATTCGAATGGGTAAACGAAGAAAAACAAGTGGTAGATAATAATAATGAACCAACCAAAAAAGTACATGCATATGACCGTGCGTGGGGTATTTGGTTAAAGAAAGGAAAAAAAGTGTATGAATAGTTTTATAAATAATTGGCGAACCGTCATCATGATGTGTGCGTTTTTAGGGTTAGCACCATTTGTACCAGAGCCACATATCTGGGGGAAAATAAAGTGGATTGCTGGGGGTGGAGAAGGCATGCAGGCCAAGGATTATTTTGATGTAGTGCTTCATGGTACACCTTGGTTTTTATTGGTGAGGTTAAGTATCATTACACTTTTAAAGAAACAACAAGCATAGTTTTCCTGCTAATTGCTAACTTTAGATTTTTTTTATCGTATAGATAAATTAAGTGTAACAATTGTTTACTAATGAACCTGCCGATTCATCTTATTAGTACTCTCAAACAGAATGCCATTGCATTAAGTGTAATGACATTACTATTTTATAGTTGCACTACAAAACAAGGAGCACAAGAGATAGTAGATAAAGCCATCAAAGCACATGGTGGCGCGATTTATGAAGACGTGTTTATCGAATTTGATTTTCGAGATAAACACTATACAATAAAGAACGAAAATGGTAAGTATGAATACACCCGCTCTTTTAAAGATGCTACCAATTCAATAAAAGATGTGCTCACCAATAACTCTTTTTCGAGACATATAAATGGTAGGGACGTAGTGCTTGCTGATAGTATGGTGCAGAAGTATTCTAATTCAGTTAATTCGGTGGTGTATTTTGCAATGACTCCGTTTGTGCTAAATGACAAAGCGGTCAAGAAGAAATACCTCGGGATTTGTGCCGTCAAAGGAAAGAAGTATCATAAAATCCAGGTAACTTTTAACCAAGAAAGTGGGGGAGAGGATTTCGATGATGAATTCGTATATTGGTTTGGAAAGGATGATTATATCATGGATTATTTTGCTTATAAATTTAAGACTGATGGGGGAGGATCTAGGTACCGTGAAATGTACAATCCTAGACGAGTGGGAGGCATTCTTTTTACGGACCATATCAATTCTAAATACTCATCGTTAGACACACCACTTGCCGAATATGATCAACTTTGCGAAGACACCCAGCTGTCAGAACTTTCTAGAATTATATTGAAAAATGTGAAGGTAACTTCTTTGAAATAACACCCCCTATTTCCCCAATAATTTTTATCATAAAAGAACAGTAAAAAATAAAATTTTACTACCTTTGCACTCCATTCGCAAAGGGTGGTCTGCAGTCTCAATTGTTGCGTGTAGGTATGTTTAATTATAACCTTAGTCAAATAGCGCTTGACTATTGTAAATTAGCTAAATGTTATGAGTGAAAACGAAGAAATAAAGAACGAAGAAGTTCAAAAAGAAACCCCACAAGAAGAAGTTACCCAAGAAGCAACGCCGGTGGCAGAAGAGGTGACGCCAGTTGTAGAAGAAGTAGCCGAAAAAGTGGCGCCGAAAGTAGAGAAGAAACCAGTAGCACCAAGTGATGATTTTGATTGGGATGCAGTTGAGACCAAAGGTTTTGGGCAAGACTATACCGCCAAAGAAAAAGAAGACTTGGAGAAAATGTATGAAGGTACATTGGTTGAAGTGCAAGAGAGAGAAGTGATAACAGGAACAGTTGTAGGCGTATCGCATAGAGATGTAGTATTAAATATTGGATTTAAATCAGATGGTATTATTTCGGCATCAGAATTTAGAGACATGAAAGACCTTAAAATCGGTGATGAGGTAGAAGTATATATCGAACAGCAGGAAAATGCCAATGGCCAGTTAGTATTATCTAGAAAGAAAGCGAAAATTGTTGGTGCTTGGAAAAACATCAATGATGCTTATGAAAATGACTTAGTGATTGATGGGTTTGTGAAGCGAAGAACAAAAGGTGGTTTGATCATCGATATTTATGGTGTAGAAGCATTCTTACCAGGTTCGCAAATTGATGTGAAGCCAATCCGAGACTTTGATATTTTTGTAGATAAAAGTATGGAAGTGAAGGTTGTAAAAATCAACTATGAAAATGATAACGTGGTTGTTTCTCATAAAGTATTGATTGAGAAGGATCTTGAAAAACAAAAAATTGAGATACTTAATAACCTTGAAAAAGGACAGGTATTAGAAGGTGTGATTAAAAACATGACTAACTTTGGTGTATTTATTGACCTTGGTGGTGTTGATGGATTATTGCATATTACAGATATTTCTTGGGCTAGAATTGGTCACCCAGACGAGGTGCTAAACCTTGACGAGAAAGTAAATATTGTGGTGCTAGACTTTGATGAAAACAAGAAACGTATTTCACTAGGCATGAAGCAACTGACGCCTCATCCTTGGGATTCGCTTTCTGCTGATCTTGAAATTGGAAGCAAAGTAAAAGGTAAGATTGTCAATGTTGCTGATTACGGAGCATTCCTTGAGTTACACCCTGGTGTAGAAGGTTTAATCCACGTTTCAGAAATGTCATGGTCACAACACCTTAGAAACCCACAAGACTTCATTAAAATTGGAGATGAGTTAGAAACAGTAATTCTAACATTGGATAGAGAAGAAAAGAAAATGTCTCTAGGGATTAAGCAATTGACGGAAGATCCTTGGACTAAGAAAGATGTATTGAAAAAATACGCTATCGGTACTAAGCACACAGGTATCGTTAGAAATTTAACTAGTTTTGGTTTGTTCATTGAATTAGAGGAAGGTATTGATGGGTTGGTACACGTATCTGATTTGTCTTGGACAAAAAAGGTAAAACATCCTTCTGAATTTGTCAAAGTAGGTGAGAAGTTAGACGTGATGGTTCTTGAACTGGATGTTGAGAATAGAAGACTTGCTTTAGGACATAAGCAACTTGAAGAAAATCCTTGGGATACTTTCGAATCAGTATTTGAAATTGGTTCTGTTCATACTTGTACAATCACAAGCAAGCATGACAAAGGAGCAGTATTAGAGTTGCCATACGGTATAGAAGGATTTGCAACGGCACGTCATTTAACCAAAGAAGATGGTAGCAAAGCAGCCAACGGAGAAACGCTTTCTTTCAAAGTACTTGAGTTTTCTAAAGATGACAAGCGTATTTTGATGTCGCACACCAATACACATGCTGAGGTTCAGGAAGCACCGAAGAAAGCTAAAAAAGCATCATCCGCTCGACCTGCGAAGCAAAAAGAAGCAGATATGTCTACTTTGGGTGATTTAGATGTTTTGGCTAATCTTAAAACCAAAATGACCGGTGAAGCTGTAGAGAAGTTAGAGAAAAAAGAAGCGGCAAAAAAAGCGCCAAAGAAGGAAGCAGCACCAAAAGCAGCAAAAAAACCTGCAGCTAAAAAAGCGACTAAAAAGGAAGATAAAGGAGATGATTTAACTAAAGTTGAAGGAATAGGGCCAAAAATAGCTGGAATATTCAATGAGGCAGGAATTAATTCATTTGCTGATCTAGCAGGAGCTAATCTTGATAAGCTAAAAGAGATTTTAGCAGCAGCCGGAAGTCGATACAAGAGCAAAGACCCACAAACATGGTCTGAGCAAGCTAAAATGGCTGCAGAAGGAAAGTGGGATGCGCTGAAAGTATGGCAAGACGAGCATGATGGCGGAAGAGCCAAATAAACTTTATGAAGAAGATACCAACCTTTTTGGTGTCTTCTTCGTATTATTGCTATCGTCCATTAATAGTAATTAAAAATGGTCTCGTGGCCGAGTGGCTAGGCAGTGGTCTGCAAAACCATCTACAGCGGTTCGAATCCGCTCGAGACCTCTAAAACCTCCTGAATTTCAGGAGGTTTTTTTATGATTAATTATTTTACTGAAGAAAAGGTAATTGAAGAATGTTATAACCTGAGTTTGACTA
>CAYRIF010000007.1:0-26809 GCA_964424205.1 uncultured Roseivirgaceae bacterium
TATTGACTTCAATGGTTTTCTCTTCTCCGCCAGCTGCGTTTTTATAAGTAACTTTATACTTGCCTGCGTCTTGTGTTACTTTTACAAAGTAAGCCCCTCTATTTTCGCCTGTTGCTTTTTTTCCTCTTGCTACATAGTACACATTATTTTCAGCAGCATTGGCTGAAATATTGCCAATGGCGGTTTTACTTAAATCACCGGTTGGGTCATCTAACCAAGTGGTACTTTCTGACAACCAACTAGGGTAGGGAGGTGGGGCAAATAATTGGCTAAATATAAAACCAAAAGACAGTCGCTGTCCAAAATCTGTCGTGTCACTTTCAATGATTTCTGAGAAAGCCGTTCTATTGGTATTTCTCACCATGACTTCTGAATTTTCATTTAACACCACTGCAAATTCGCTACCCGTTGAAAATCCCAAATCCCAAGCAGATCGGTCAGCTGATGTTTGTGTATTGGTACTCAAATCGATGTAAACTTGATTAGGCTGTTTTTCTCCGCCTACGTTGGCATCAATCACGGCTCCTTTTGAGGCTGGTACTTTTATAATTTCTACATCATTATTGCCACACGACGTGAGCAGTGCTAACATTGATAGTATGACTATTGTTACTGAACTTTTCATAATTTTTATATTTATTGTTTTACTTGACTACCGCCGGTAGTTTTATTTCCGTTTATATTAATTTCTAATTTTACAAAAGCAGACCTGCCGTAGGAAATAGAGGAGATACCACCACTTCCATGGATTGGTCCACCAACCCTTGCTCCTTGAATGTCCGTGACATCCAATACATTTTTAATACCTACAATCGCTTTTATTGATTTAGAGAAGGCAAATACTGACGTGAGGTCTAACCAATGATAAGAAGCGGTTTTTGATTTGGCAATTTCACTTTCGCTAATCACATCATACACTGTTTTTTCTCCTGTGAATTTGTAATAAGTGCCAATGTTAATTTTATCTGTTAATTCAAAATTGACATTAAAGATTACCTCTGGGGTATAGAGAAAAGCTTCATCTATCTGGTCGGTAGCACCTGTGAGTGAAAAGCCAGATTCAATGTCAAATTTGTTTGTTTTGAAACTAAACTGGTACTCAACACCCAATGATTTGAATTTGTTGACGTTGATATAGGTCGCTTTGTTTTCATTGCCCGCTTCAAAACCAAAGTCAATTTTATCGCTAATGGTATTGTAGAATGCACCTATTTCAGATTTATACCTTAACCTATTGTGATGATTTCCTTTGATGGTGACGCCAATATCAATATGATGCCCATCTTCTGGTGCTAGGTTTTCATTGCCAAAAACTTGGTGATTGGCATCTCTAAAATCAAAGTAGAGTTCCTTGATGGTTGGTGCCCTGAACCCTCTGCCATAGGCAGCTCTGAAAGTGGTGGACGGACTGTGCACCCATTTTACATTGACTGAGGGAATGATGGGGGTACTGAAAATCGTATTGTATGCCACACGAATTCCTGGTTTCACCTCCCATTTATTATACGCAAAACTTGCAGAGCCAAAAAAACCAAAGTCATTTATTTTTTTAGCATCAGTGCCTAAAATCCTTCCGCCATTTCCTGATTCAATGTTGATATCATAGCCAGCTTCAACGGAAAGGTTGCGTTGATAAATGTTTTTGATTAAAGTGCCTCTTAGATTAACCGACTGTAAGGAGGTGGTATCTTGTGTGCCCTCACCAGTAGACAATAATTTAGTGCCTGTTACAAAGTTTGTGATAAACTGCCGTTTCAATCTTTGATAATCTGTATAAGCGACCGAGGCATTAAACCGAGCCGTATTTGATAATTTTTGACCTAGATTAATGGTGTGAACATGTCTAATGGTTCTATAATCTTCATCCACAGCTTGGGGTTTTAGTATGCCAATAATTTTCCCTTCATTTTTAATTAAACTATTCAAATAGCTAAAGGAATAGGAAGTTTTGGTAGCTGCTTTGTTATACTTCAGCAGTAAATTTCCAGTGTATTGCGTTTTAGGATCCCAATTGCTATCTCTTTCTGATGTGTTATTGTAGCCAGTAAAGTAATTGCTACCAAATGCCAATTGACTGTATAAGTTATTGGTGATATTATATCCGCCATTGATATGAAAATTATGAGCGCCTTCTTCCAAACCATACTTCTCTCTAGCGGATGATTCGTCAATGCCGATGTTCACATTCCATTTATCGGGGCTGAACTGTTTGGTAATGATGTTGATGACACCACCCATGGCATTGCTGCCATAGCTTACGGCCATGGGACCTTTGACGATTTCAATTTTAGCAATTTGATTGATATCGATTTGGTTTAAGTCAATTTGTCCATCTAACCTGCCAATTAGTGGAATGCCATCAATTAGAATTTTAACATTCTGTCCAGAAATTCCTTGTAAGTTCATGCCGGTTGTTCCGGTCGCCGGATCTTTGTTCAGCCTGATGTTCAACGAAGTGTTTAGTACTTCTTCAAGGTTTCTTGCACCTTTGGCAAGGATTTGGCTACTGGTGATTGATTTTATTTTGTGGATTGATTTTGAAGCGGCTTGCGGTTGGTATTGTCCAGTGACCACCACTTCGGAAAGATCATGTGTCGCAGGTAATAAGAAAAGGGTATTATTTGAAAAATCAGAGATGGTATCTTGATAGGGTGTATAGTTAATGTGCGAGGCAAAAATCACAACCGCCTTGCCTGATGATTTTACGGTAACTTTCCCTTCCCTGTTTGAAATCACAAAATCTTGATAGTTATTCTCCAGGACTTTGTATTTCACAAAAACATCACTAATTGGCGCTTTTGTTTTTTTATCTAAAAGGACCAAGCTGTTTTGCCCGTAACTATAAGCGGCTATAAATAGAAAAATGAAGGTTATTACGCTGCGCAAAACTCTTTTTTATATTATGTTGTCGCAAAGATGGCGGTTGATAGGGGATAATAATGTTGTTATAAGTATAAAAAATATCGGTGGAGGGATAACTTCATGAAAATTTTAAACTTTCGAGAAGTTATAACCAACAAATTACTTTATTTTTGTGCCAATGTTGAAAAAAGTCAATTCTAAAGAACAAACGACTAATCCAATTCAATTTTTGGAGGAAGGGAGTTGTGCGGCAAAAATTGACATTGACCATGCAACATTTACCTATCGTGTTGCCGCTGATTCAGAAAGAAAAGTAAAGTTCGAGATTAACAAGGAATATATTCTTTTTGCTTTTTCAGTAGAAAAGGAGGTGTCATTTCATTGGAATACGCAGGCTATTATAGAAAGCCTCGCTGCTAGTAACCTATTGATGTTTTCTTATCCTTATGAAAACACCATGTTGGAAGTCAAGCTAGAAAAGAATACTGAACTTTATTTTATAGCACTTTCAATCGGAAAACTACATACATTTTTTGGGAGCAGCTTTGGAGTTGATAGAGAAGCCATGGGTATGTTTATGAACTCGTTCAAGATGAAAAAATATTTCTCAACCAAGCCTGTGGGCGCAGAGGTGTCCATTATTTTTCATCAGATGTTTAATAATGTATTTGAAGGAAGTCACAAAAAACTATACTTGCAAGGCAAAGTATTAGAAGTGGTAAGCTATTATATGCAAACCAGTAAACCTAAAAGTGAACTTGAAGAGCAATGCCCCTTTGTGAATGACCATTTGGAGATGGAGAAAATCAAAATTGCACGAGAAATTATTGTGAAGGAATATTTGCAACCGCCGTCAATCAAGGAATTGGCAAAGCAGGTAGGCACTAATGAATTCAAACTAAAGGTAGGCTTCAAAAATATGTACGGCAATACCGTCTATGGTTATATCGCTGATTACAGAATGCAAAAAGCCAGAATGCTTTTGGAACACAAAGAACTCAATGTGAGAGAAATAGCGCATCAAATAGGCTATTCAAACCCTAGCTATTTTATAGCTGCTTATAAGAAGAAGTTTGGGATTACGCCTAAGAAACATCTTTTGGGATTGGAATAGTAAGAAATGTGCGAGCTGTAAAACTATATAATTGTAGGTAATCTTCACTCGCTCAGCGTCATGCCGTGTACCTGTGCGACTGTATCATTCAGGCGCGGACTCTTGAGTATAATGAAAATTTGTACTGAAGTACCCAATTATCGTAAATCCACAATCGTATACCCTTAACCCACATTATTTATGCTAATAATTTGTTATATAAGCAATGCTACAGCGAAAATATGGGAATTTATTTTGAGGATAGTGAACCTACCTGCCAGTCGGGTGAAGCAGATACGCCAAACGCATGGTAAGTATCCCAAATTCGAACCATTAGGTTTTCAGGAAAATACAAGAATCATTAGCTGATTACAACGGCATTGCCATGGTATTTTGTTTTAATGCTGAATAATGTGTGCTAAAAAAATCCATTTGGTTATAGCGAACTACCTAAAAGACCGAACCCCACCAATCATAAAATTTAAACCTAACTGAACGCCAACGGATAGATTAGACCTGCGGCTAAATAATTCTTTGGCAGTGTTGTTTTGTAAAGTTTCTACCAAGTCTTTATTACGGAGGTCGGTGATACCATAGTTTGCCCTGATGAGTGTTGATAAGTATAGGTTTTTAGCAATGTCAATGTCAACGCCGAATGCTGCAGCGAGTTGTATTTCTGTGTTTTTGAATTTCTCAATTTCCGTGGTTGCAGCAGTACTTAGTAATGCTGTCAGCGGCAATTCAGGAACATCATACGTACCATCAGCATTGAGTGTCGCACCTGCAGGTATTTCTGCCCCCTCTGGAATGGTTTGAGTAGAAGCTGCGTATTGCAACGTTTCCAAACCCTTTGTTAGAATGGATAGTTGTGGGCCGATGGAAAAATTAGTTCTAGCTTTAGCATCGCTCTTGCTCATGAATTTTAAAAATATTGGCAATTGCACATAGCTTAATTCAATTTTCCTTTCGCCAACTACTTTTTTAGCATAATCAATGACTTCAAATATTTGCCCTTGCTGTGCAAAAATTGATTCTAACTGAAGCCCAAATCCATCACTTAAATCTGCGCCAAATGAAAATCCAATAGGATCCCATTGGTAGGTGACTGTTGAATTATACCTAGGATCTTCCGAAAGTCCTTTATCTAGTACAAATGTACTATTAACTGCAGTTGTTGCCCCAAAATGCACCATGACTTGGGCAATAGTAGTACCAGTAAGCATTCCGACGAAGGCAAATGTTAATATTGATTTTTTCATAATGCTATAATAGTTGTTTAATGACACATGATGTTCTATGTTCTAACTAATTTACAGAATTATAAGGGCATTTTTGCCGTTCTCTTTGGCTGTGAATGGTTATGATGTGTAAGGTTTGTTGAATCAATAAAGGGATTACCTTACTTTTGCGGTTTTTATCATGCGCGAAAAAATGCGAGGAAAAAATCTTTTAAGCAAAACAGCATAGACTTCCTTTCCACCAATATATACTTCCTCTTTTTCTTTTTTTATGGCACTGATTATCTTTCTCGCACACAAATCTGGTGGCATCCCTTTGGCTTGTGCCTCATCCATTTTGTTAGATTTCTCTCCTTTTTCGGTCATGGCATTGATAGATACATTGGTTTTGATAAACCCTGGACAAACCATCGTCACCTTAATATTTTCCTTCCAAAGTTCTGCTCTCAGCGAATCATAGAAGCCATGCAATGCATGTTTGCTTGCTGCATATCCTGACCTGAATGGCGTGCCAAACTTCCCAACAAGGCTGCTGATATTTATAAAATGTCCTGACTTATTGCTAAGCATGGAAGGCAACAAGTATTTTGAAAGGGCGATGGATCCAAAAAAATTGATTTCCATAATCTGTCTATCCACTGATACCAATGTATCTCGCACCAAGGAACGCTGGCTGATACCACCGCTATTGATTAGCACATCTATTTGTCCGAAAAGGTGAATAGCAGTGTTTGTTTTTTCTTTTAGTGCATCGCCATCGGCTAAGTCAAGGGGCAATATTTTAATGCTATTTTGCGCTTCTTCAGGACAATTGTTCTTAACGCGTTCTAATTCACTTTCTCTCCGTGAAGAGAGTATTAATAGCGCACCCTCATTACATAATTCATATACCAATGCTTCGCCGATTCCCGATGAAGCACCTGTAATCCAAATAATTTTTCCTTTTAGTGATTTCATGAAGATGAAAGTACGAAATATATATTACAATATTGTAGCATTGTAAATGATTGACGATACTGTGATAATTCTGTGAACTTTAAATTGTTGATTTGCGTATAGATTTATTGTAAAGAACATAAAAATGAAAAACATCATTATAGTATTGACGCTACTCGGAACGGTTTCTTGTGTCAATGGGCAAACAAAAAAGGAAAACGCTAATGTTGAAAAAATAGTTAAAACAGAAGCGGAGTGGCGTGCGCAATTAACGGACATGCAGTACTATGTCACCCGTGAAAAAGGAACGGAAAGGGCATTTACTGGAGCATATTATGATTATAAAGGAAAAGGAGTTTACAACTGTGTGGCCTGTGGCAACCCACTTTTTGATTCAAAAACGAAGTTTAATTCTGGCACAGGATGGCCAAGTTATTTTCAACCACTGAATGAAAAAAGTGTTGAAGAGGTGACTGATAAAACCTTTGGAATGGCTAGAACAGAAATTACCTGTGCAAAATGTGGTGCACACTTAGGACATGTATTTGAAGATGGCCCTAAGCCAACAGGATTGAGATATTGTATTAATTCGGCATCACTAACATTTGAAAAAAAGAAATAATACCATTCTAATTTTAAAATGGTATAATGTAACTACTATGAAAGACAGAAAAATGAAAAACATAAGTATTATATTTGGGATTGTATTGGCGTTCTATTCATGCGATGCAAATTCTCAAAAATCAAATAAAGTGTTAGATATTGACAAACCAATGGATGAAAAAGTAGAATTAGCAACATTAGGAGCGGGATGTTTTTGGTGTGTGGAAGCTGTCTTTCAAGAATTGAAAGGTGTTTATAAGGTAGAATCTGGCTATACGGGGGGGACGGTTAAAAATCCCACGTATGCACAGGTATGTTCTGGGCATACAGGTCACGCCGAAGTAGCACAAATCACTTATAACCCGGAGGATATTTCTTTTGAAACAATACTATCTGTTTTCTTTAAAACGCATGACCCAACGACCCTTAATCAGCAAGGGGCGGATAGAGGTACACAGTATAGGTCTGCCATTTTTTATCATAATGCGGCACAAAAAAATGCTGCAGAAACAATAATCAAGGAATTAAATAAGGAGCATGCTTACCCGAATCCTATTGTGACAGAAGTAACTGAATTAGGCGATTACTATCCTGCCGAGGATTACCATCAAAACTATTTTACGCTTAATCCTGATAAGCAATACTGCTCTTTTGTGATTCAGCCTAAAGTGGATAAATTCAGAAAAGTGTTCAAAGAGTATTTGAAGTAGGCTTTTATAGTGGGCTTTGCAAAACCATTTTTTAAAGTGGCGATACGGTCTGTGGAGACACAAACCAAGGAGTGGGACACAGACCGAGGAGTAGAGTATTTAAAGTAGGTTTCTACTTTAGCGGAATTTGTAAAATCACTTTTGTTCCTAGGGATGCTTGTGTATCATCAAACAAGTCAATAAAACCAAGCGAGAAATCATTTTCAAAACTTTTACAGAAATTGTTTAATCGCTCCTCGGTGAGCTTAATACCAATAGAATCTTTCTTGTGAATTTTTTGATTATTTATTTCATTTGATTTTTTACGACCAATTCCAGTATCTGCTATGGTTATTTTCAGGTGTGTATTTTCCTCTTTTTCGAAATCGATATCTATTTTCTTTAACCCTTTTTGTGGCGATAGTCCATGCCAAATAGCATTTTCAATAAAAGGTTGAAGAATGAGGGAAGGAATTTGGATGGTGTTGATGTTTAATGTTTTGTCAATGCTAATAAATGACTGAATTTCATTTGAAAAGCGAATATTTTCTATGTCAATATATAGTTTTAGTGTTTCAATTTCATCGGCAAGGGTAATTTCTTTTTCTCGGGTAGTTGCTAATATTTTGCGGATAAGTTTAGAAAATTTATTCAAATAATAAACCGCATTTTCTTTTTCATTGTCTATGATGTATAGTTTGATGGCATTGAGCGAATTGAAAATGAAATGTGGATTCATCTGACTTCTTAACGAGGCCATTTTAAGTTCAATAAGTTCTTTTTCGTAAGCGACTTTTACTTTTTCCAATTTTTCTATTTCTGCTTTTTTACTGAGGGTCACAATGTTTTGCTCAAGTTGTTGTCTTATTTTGCTTTTTAATGTTTCATTTTCTTTGAGCTGTATTATAAGTTTATTTTGGGAATCATTTTTATCTTCTAAGATTAGTTTTTGCTTATGCCCTAGTCCTAAGGAGAAAAATATATTTTCAATGATGATTCCAATATAAAAAATGACGGTTGCGGTCTTTTCATCAAAAGAAAAATAAAAAGCACTTTCAGCCAATATCATATATACAAATGAACCGATGAGTACATAATATTTGATAGGTGTCTCCATAGTGTAGAGCACATAAAAACTTATTAAGGCTAATATGGCAATGGTTGGAGAAAAGAAATAGGCAAAAATTATTCCTACCGTTGTATTTTTTCCTGTCAACAAAGCATAAACGATGGTCAGTATGAGAACACTAAATAGTATAACTATACTAATATTTAATATCTTGTTCCATTTTGGTTTGTAGATATTTAATTCAACAAGTGTCTTCGCAAATATTAGGTATAATGTATTGTATATCCACTCACGTGGAATGATTACTAAGTGTAAATATTCATTTAAGTTTGAGGTCGCATCACTGAAAAAGGAAGACTCAGTATCTGGATAACTAGAGGTAAATATCAAAAAAGTATAAAGGCTATAGAATAAATAGACGCGATCTTTATGCTGAAAATATAATAGAAAATGATAGACAGATAATGTCAACAAAAAACCTGAAAATAGAATTGTAAAATCTCCAAATTTAATAAGTTGTATGTAGTCTAATAAATGTTCTGTTTGCAAAGTGGATTTTATTAAATAGTAATTTCTAATTAGTTAATAAATGTAATAGTACACTCTTTTTAGAACGGGAAACGGGGATGGTAACTTTATTTTCTAAAACTATATATTGTCCGTCATTTTTAATAAACTCGCTGATGTGATTGATATTCACCAAATAGGAGTTGTGAACCCTGCAAAAAGACGCATTATTAATCATTGATTCTACATCCTTGAGTTTTTTAGACAGCATTTCTTTTTTATCGCCCTTAAAAAAAATGGTCGTATAGTTGCCATCAGACTTGCAATATATAATCTCTTCTGGATATACAAAAAGGGTTTTTCCCGCAAGGGATAAGGCTATTTTAGTTGGAGTAGACTTGGAGGTAAAATTATTTAACGCCATTTGAAGGTCCTTACCCAAGGCATTTTTGGACTTATTCGCTTGTATTTTTGAAACCGACTTGCGTAAATCATCAGTATCCACAGGTTTCAATAAATAATCAATGGCACTTTCTTTAAATGCCTTCAATGCATAAGAATCATAGGCGGTGGTGATGATGAGGTCAAAGTCTCTGAATTGTAATTTTTCTAACAACTGAAAGCCATCCATTTCGGGCATTTCAATGTCTAGAAATACACAGTCTGGTTTAATATAATTGATGGCAGAAATGGCCTCAACAGGACTGGTAAATGAATCACATACCTCAATATCTGTACAGAAATTTTCAATTTCCCATTTTAAACTTTTGATGGCGGTTAACTCATCGTCTACTATTACTGCTTTTATCATCTTTCTTTCGTTGCTTAATCAAAAGTAATGCATCTGTATTTAGTTTATCATAGAATTGTATAATTTGATATATTTCCCGTACAGCCCTACGTATATCATGTATAACTGGTAATTACTTATGTTTCCCCTGTTTTTGTGTAGTGTATGACATATTTCAGGCATAATATAATAAATATATGCCTCATTGTAATATTGTAAAGAATAGTACTAGAACACGGTATATTTTAGCGTTTTCAAATGAAGTGAAAAACAAAACTGATTAAAATTTTGGGTATTTATCTGATTAGTTTCAATAGTGGTGTTTACCTCTTTGATTTGAAATCGATAAAAGCAAAAATATTTATCAAAAACTAAAACTTATTAATTATGAAAAATTTAATGATTGCCTTTGCTTTTTTATTGCTTTTTGTTGGGTGTGGGTGTGAAGAAAAAGCAGTTATAAAGAATGAAAAAATGCAAAACGATGCAGTTAAGTCCATGTTCTATTCAGGAAAGGAAACAACTTATGAACCATTAACCAAGTGTGATGAGGATTGCTCAAAATCAGGGTGGTGTACAATAACGGAAAAAAGTAAGTGTAAAACTAGCGGAAAAGAAATTTTCAAGGCAACTGCATATAAAATAAAACGACCAGGAGGAAAGCCAACTGTTTGTTCTGATATTTCAAGTTGCGCTCCGCCGAAACCTGACGCATTTGTGATAAAATTAGGATCATTTTCTCCAAATAGTGCTTCTATGGAAATTTTGACTCAGAAAGGCGAAATATTTGCTCGTTCTTATGTGGTTGCATATGAAGAAGAAACAGGTTCAATGTTTCTTAAATTTAAAGTGGAAAATAAAGAATTGGGGGGTGAATTTTTATTAATTAAAGGAGAAACCGTAGTTTTGAATGATGAGGGAGAAAAAATTGAAATTGACATTGAGGGAGAATTGGGAATTTTTGAATGGTAAATTTAAATTCTGCATACCCATATTGAGTAATATTTTAAGGGTCGCTATTTTTGGCGGCCTTTTCTTGTTGTGTGTAAACTCTCAAAATTCACAAGCCCAAACTCAAACAAATGATAGCGTAGCGACCTATATTGAAAGTCGAATTGAGAGTACACTCAATACTTATTATTATAGTAGTTTTGATAGTGCGCTATTCTACCTTGAGCCACTATCGCGATTAGCATTAGATAACCATCTTTTTGATTTGTACTTAGGTATCAGTATAGAAAAGGCATATTTGGCATGGGAGTACCAAGAAATTGATTCTTTGCAAAAATTCATTAGCAATGGAAATACAATATCTCAAAAATACAGAAATAGTCTGGATTCTATGACTAATTCAATAAATGAACTTGTTTATTTAGAAGGGATGCAGGCATATGGCTTCGGTGATTATAAGTTAGCCATTGAGTCTTTTGAACGAATCATAGAAACTGAAAGAAATATATCAGCGCCTGATTCTATGGAATTGTTTTATAATTATGTCAATTTGGGTCAGTCTTATTTGAACATTCAGGATTTTGAAAATGCACTCCTGTTTTATAACCAGGCAAAACAATGGCTTCCTGAAAATCATAGTCAATATGATGCAATACGCGATTATAGTTATCAACTAGCAAAAACAAGTGCTGCAATAGGAACCACCTTTTTTATTCAAGGAAAATCCTTTAAATCTCTAAGTATATGTAAAAAGTCTAAGCCTTATTTTTTTTCAGCCTTGTCTGTTTTAAAGCACAAGAAGGATAGCCCAAGTGCTATTCAACTATTATCTTTAACATATAAAAAAATTGCAGATTACTATCTGTATGTAAATGAAAAAGATAGTGCAGTTTATTATGCTGATAAGATGAAGAAAATTCATTTTCCTAACGATACTGATCATATGTCAAACAATCTCTACATAGGAAGTGTATTATTGAAGGCTGAAAAGTATCAAGAGTCGCTTTCCCTTTTCAATGAAAGCAAAGCATTGGGTGATAAAATATACAAAGGAAAACATTTCCAAATGGCTAAGATGCAGTATCATTTAGGACAGTGGCATGCCGCTCAAAAAAATTGGAAACAGGCACTTGGTTTTTATCAAACAGCATTGACTCAGCTAACGGATAATTATAAATCTGGTGATAGTGTCTATGATGCTAAAACACCTACTGGTGTGACAGTGGACAACGAGTTATTGAAAGTGCTATTGCTCAAAGCAGAAGCACTCGCAGGGTGGTACAAAAGTGATGTGACCAAACAAAAACAGTTGTTGGCTTCTTTAGAAAATTATCGTTTGGCAATAGATTTAGTAGGACAGATGCGGAATAACTTCCTACTGTCAGAGTCCCGACAATTCTTAGCTTCTAAATCACACGAGATTTATGAGCATGCCATTGAGGTGGCTTACCAGGCTTATGAACTAGGTTTAGGAGATAAATATGTTGAAGAAGCATTGTGGCTCATGGAAAAAAACAAAAGTAATTTGTTGCTAGAAGCAGTGAAAGATGCCTCTGCCAAACAATTTGCAGGAATTCCGAAAGATATTATTGAGCAAGAAACTCAAATCAAAAGCAAGGTAGCCTACCTTAAAAGAGCCTTGTCTAAAGAGGCGGACAATGACAGTGAAAAGGCTAATCAACTTAAAAATTCCCTTTTTGAAGCCCAACAATCGTAACAAAAATTTACAACGGAGTTAGAGCAATCCTATCCAAAGTATCACCAGCTGAAGTATGATAAGCAGATAATCTCATTGCGTGAAGTGCAGCAATTACTTGGTAAAAGTGCAGCGCTTGTTGAATATTTTTATGGGGACGAGCATATATATGCAATTGGTATAACCGACAACGAAAAAACACTAATACGCTTGCCAAGTAATAAGGAATTACTACTAAATTTTGTTGAAAATATCGGTAATCATAAATACGCACAGCAAAATGACCAGTCAAGAATTAAACAATTTTCTGTAAATGCGCATGCCCTTTATCAGCAATTATTAGCACCAATAATTTCACAATTAGACGAGAATATAAATCAATTAAAAATTATTCCTGATGGGCTAATGGGCTATTTGCCATTTGAAATATTATTGACTGAGGCATATGATAACGGAACTTTATCATATAAGAATTTCCCATACTTGATTAATAATTACACCGTTAGTACTGAATTTTCAGCGACGCTTTTAAAGCCAAAAAGAATTGAAGCAATAGGGTATGAATATGAATATGTTGGTTTTGCGCCTAGCTATAAAGGAACGTTGATGGCAGAAAACTATCAAATAACTAGGAGTGCTGAAAGTACCAGTATGAAGTTTAGTCCACTAAAATATAACGAACCGGAAGTGGAAATGGGTTATGATATTTTTGGGGGAAAATCATTTTTTGGGGACAAGGCAACAGAAATTTCCTTTAAAGAATATGCGCCAAAAAGTAAGATAATTCATCTTTCTACCCACGCATTTGCGAACATCAAGAACGCACAATTTTCTGGATTGGCATTTGTACAGCAAGAGGGAATTTCGGATGTGGAGAATGATGGGCTAGTATATATTGATGACCTGTATAATATGCGATTGAATGCTGAACTTACGGTGTTAAGTGCTTGTGAAACTGCGGTGGGAGAATTTAAACGAGGGGAGGGGATCATGAGTTTAGGCAGGGCATTTAAGTATGCTGGCTGTCAAAATATTGTCATGAGTTCATGGACAATCTCTGATCAATCTACGGCAAGGCTAATGCAGTATTTTTATGAAGAATTAAATGAAGGAATCGGCAAAGCGGATGCATTAAGACAAGCAAAACTACGCTACCTTGAAGCTGCTGATGCCAATACGGCAGACCCCTATTTTTGGGCAGCCTTTACCCTCATTGGGGACAATGAGCCAATTGTTGAGAAGTGGTGGAAAAACAATATGATTGTCTTTTTTTCTATGGCTTTTGCTCTTGCAATATTTGGTTTTTTACTTTACAGAAAAAAAACCTAAATCATATTCTAGAAATATGAACATTGCTCCCTGCCGTGCCTGTTGCGGCACCAAAAAAAAATTGCTAAAACCTTAGCGAGAAGCCAAGAACAGAATGACTTGCCTGCTGTACTTGTTACTCTTTCCATCGGTCTGTAGGGACACAGATCATGGAGAGGAGTATCATAACGCTGCCAATAATTTCTCAGCCCTTTTCGCATAATCACCACCCGCTACAATAATTGACTGCAATTGATTTTTAGCGCTATCAATCTCTCCTTGTTGGGTGTATGCCAATGCTAAATACCAAGCTGCCGGTGCTTGAAATTTGCTGTTATCATGACGGACTACATTTGTCAATAGAGGAATAGCCTCCTCAGTGTTTTTCAGCGATAGCTGAGATAAAGCCATGTAAAACTGTAGGTAATCACTGTTTGGTGAAGTGGCTAAATCAGTATCAAAAAGCGAAATAGCCGTTTTATACTCTCCTTTCTCATAAAAAGCCATGGCATCCTGTTTTTGACTCTCGGCTGATCGCTCGGATGGACTTACGATATTTGGATAAGGTTCATAATAACTCAAATACACCTCTTGTGTATTCGGTGCACTGAAGAATTTGAGATAGCCCACTGCCAGAATTAACACCACTGATGCCGCAACGGCTAATGGTTTCCAATTTTGCAGTGGAATGACTTTAGTTTCTTTTTTATCTTGGGAAAATTCACTCTCTATATTTTGTAACTTTTCCTTTAGCTGCGCATCAAAATGTGATTCAATACCTGATATTATATCTTTCTGAAGTGCTACTGCAGCAGAAAATGCCGTATCTGTTTTGAGTTTTTGCTCAAACTCTTGCACCGCATGGTCAGATAGATTGCCTTTAAGATAATTATCTATCAATTCTATATTTTGTTGGTCCTTTTCCATAATTCTTTAATACAATTCCTCTTTATTTACTAGCTTCATGTTTTCTTTCAATCTTTTCAAGCATCTTAGTTTCTGGCTTTTGACAACATTCTCGTTTTTATAGTCAAGGGTATTGGCAATTGCCTCCATGCTATAATTTTGATAGTAGTATAATCGTAATATTGACAAACAGGGTTCTCCAATACCCTCTAAAAGACCGCTAACAATAGTTGTTCTATCATTTCCTTCCATCTTAGAGATGATGCTACTTTTATCTGCCTGTACTTCCATCAATTCAGGATTTTTATACCACTTACCATTTTGTCTAAGTCTGCCAAGTGCTATGTTCTTACCAATACCAAATAAGTAGGTTTTTAAGGTGCTACTCAATTCAGTTAACTTGCCTTTGACTATATTACTCCTCAGCGAAATAATCGTATCCTGAAAAACATCGGCGGCGTCATGCTCGTCTAACTTAAATTGCTGCCAAGCCCATTTTATAAACTCAGACCGATGTAATCGATACAGTTCAACGAGCCCTTCTTCCTGACCTTTTAGTATACTCTGAAATAGTAATGTGTCTGCTTGATTCAAACTATTTTGCTTTTAATAAATCTGAAATTGATTATGTAAACCCTAAAGTAAACAAATTTTAATTTTTTTTTATACCAATGTTAGTTTTTATAAGGGTAGTAATATTTAATTTAATTATTTCAAGATTTTTTCATTTTAAGTTTCAGATCTTATCTTTTATCTCTCAAAATCCCCCAGGAGTTTACCTTTTCAATTCTCATGCAACTAAGATTTGAAACTAAGTAAAACCAAATTAAAATGATGATGAAAAATTTAAGTATTTCTTTACTGTTGCTAGTATCCCTTGCTTTCATTAGTAGTTGTAAAAATACAGATGGTGTAGGAAAATCAATCACTGCAGAAAGTTATGATGTGTCTATCAAGGGCTCACACCCTGATGGGGAAATTGATTCTAAAATAACAGTGACAAAAAACGAAACCATTAACACGGACAAAATAACCTTGAAGGGAAGAACCGGTGATATTAATTTGAGTATTACCATTAACTTGCCTGCCGATAGAACGGTAAGTGGAAAAAAGGAATCAATCGGCATTGTTATCTATGACTTGGACGGGACAGGTAATTTATGGGAAAAGAATGAAACCTATAAGACCTACCATTTTAAACAATCCATTTACCATAGAAAACGAGCTACTATAGATTATATCATTGGTGAAAGTAATGGGTTTTACTATACCTCATTGAATAACCAATTTATCAGCGGTGAGGTAACATTAACCCCAGACGGGAACAGGTTGAAGGGTAGCTTTAGTGTAAACTTAGTATCTGACTTTGGAAATGGTAAGGTGCAGGTAACGGGTGAATTTGATGCACTACTCAATGAGACCGGGACAGCGGGAAATGTGAAGATTGGTTGACCCTGTTTTATATAATAGGCTATTAGTCAGTATAAAAAAGCTCCTACAATTTGTAGCAGCTTTTTTGTTGCGAGAGGGGGAATTGAACCCCCGACCTCAGGGTTATGAATCCTGCGCTCTAACCACCTGAGCTACCTCGCAATAAATAACCTAATTCAGTAGTCGAATTAAGGAGTGCAAACATACAAACTTTGTTTTTTATTTTCCAATACTTTTTATACCTAATTTTCTTTGTGAAGTAATAAAAATAATTTACCTTGAAGCGAATATTAATATTAGCAGTATGAGTAGGAATAAATTTATAACAGAAATAGACATTAATGCATCAAAAAAGATGCTGTTCCCGTATTTGAGGTCGGTAAGTGGCTTGTCGCAATGGGTAGCTGATGATGTAACAATAGACGAGGATAAAATATATAATTTCATCTGGGATGGAGAAGATCACAAAGCAAAACTAGCAGCGTACAAGTTAAACGACTTTGTCAGGTTTGAGTTTCTTCCCGAGAATGGAGATGAAGGTGATGACAATGCATATTTTGAATTCCGGTTGAGACAAAGTGAGTTGACACAAGCGGTATCTATACAAGTAACAGATTATACTGATGAAGAAGATGATGAGGAGTTAGAAGACATGTGGTACTCTTTGATTGGTGCGCTTAAAGAAACTGTTGGCGGTTGATTTTTTAATAAGTAGTAATGGAGGGAAATTCAAAAGTAACTTGTGTTTACTTTTGATTAAACTAACGGCTGATTTTTAAATCCTTAATTTTTTGTACAGTTTTTGCTGCATAATTATTTATGTTTGCTCATTAACTTAATTGCTAGATGAAAAAGCTGCACAAGCTTATACTTAAATCTTTTATTGGTCCGTTTATACTCACATTTCTAGTGGTGGTATTTATTCTGCTACTGGTCTATATGATGAAGTATTTTGATGATTTGGTGGGCAAGGATTTGAGCTTTGCTGTTCTTTCTGAACTGATGATATCATTTAGTATCGTGATGACACCAAATGCCTTTCCGCTGGCAATATTGCTGTCATCACTAATGACTTATGGAAATTTAGGAGAGCATTTTGAACTCACAGCCATCAAAAGTGCTGGTATTTCTTTGACGCGCGCACTTCAGCCATTATTTTATTTTTCTATCGCTCTGACCTTTGTTGCATATTTATCCAATAATTATGTCGTGCCTAGGGCAGCATTAAACGCATATAGTTTGATGTACGATATAAGAAAACATAAGCCTGCATTGGATATAAAAGAGGGGTCATTTTATAATGGCATTCAAAATTTTAGCATTAAGATAGACAAAAAACTACCTGATGGAGAAACCATGCAAGGATTAATTATCTATGACCATTCTAAACATAATGGTAATATTGATGTGATTATGGCAGATTCCGGTCGTATTTATCCATTTATGGAAGGGAGATATTTGGTGATGGAGCTTTTTAATGGACATCGATTTACCCAAGAAAAAAATATAGGAAAAACGAGCTATAAAAAGAGAGAAGTGCCACCATATTCGCGTACTAGTTTTGACCATACGAAAATGGTTTTTGATTTATCCGATTTTAAGTTGGACCTGACAGATAAGAAATTATTTGCGAGTAATAGAATGATGAAAACACTTGGAAAACTTTCCCACGATATTGATTCCATGGATGTGGAAAAAAGTAGAATGGAAATTAAAGTGTTTGATAGTTTTAAAGACTTTTATACTTACCACTTAAAAGAGAAAGTGGTGATGCCTACAGCATTGGGTATTCTTAAAAAGGAATTAGATTCTCTTCAGAAAATAGAGATAGAAGAACGGTCAATTGGTGATTCGCTGATGATGGACGAGCGAAGGAAAGCAGATGCCAAAGAACTAAAGGCAAAAAAAGATAGTGCTGATATTATAAATAAAAAAGCAATTTCGAGTGATGTTAATGTGCTTGTTGATAAGAAAAAAGTCGTGCTAAAAGATTCTTTGCTAACAGCAAAATTTGAAAAAAAGAAAAAAGAGAGTCTCCGGAAACAGGCACAGGAGAGGGCAAAACGAGAAGCAAAAGAACGGGAGAGAAACAAAAAGAAAAAAGCGAAGCCTAAAATAGTGAAAAAGATAAAGAAGAAGCGCATCCTAACGTTAGAAGAAACGTTGGCAGTAGTGGATAGCACTATGAACCTGAATAAAAATAAACTGAAAGTAGTGAGCAGCGCCCTTACTAAAGGCAGACATATTAAAAATAGTATTACAAGCAATGTCTCTACCTATTCCTATTTGTCAGAAGAAGTGATACGGCATAAAATAGAGAAGCATAAAAAATTCTCACTCTCTCTTGTATGCCTGATAATGTTTTCAATTGGTGCGCCACTGGGAGCGATTATTAAGAAAGGAGGACTCGGCGTGCCGGTAATTATATCAGTGTTTTTCTTTATTATTTTCTATGTGATTAATATTACGAGCGATAAAATGGCGCGGCAAGGCTTGATTGATCCGATTTTAGGAGCATGGGCGGCAAGTATTATTTTACTACCATTCGGATTGTTTTTTTTAAGGCAAGCTAGGGTTGATGCTAAGTTGTTTGACTTAGATTATTACAATGTTGCTTTTGCTAAGCTGAAAGGTTTTTTCGTAAAGAAAAAATAGTGCAAATTCAAGTGATTATTTATCTAAAACGATTTGGTATTAACTAAACGTATACATAACTTTGCGCCTCAATTTTAACAATTAATAATAATTTTAGCTAAGCATGTATTTAACATCAGAAAAAAAACAAGAGTTATTTAAGAATCATGGCCGGTTAAAATCAGAAAAAGATACAGGATCACCTGAAGCACAAATTGCGCTTTTCACGTACCGTATCGGACATCTGACCGACCATTTAAAGACAAACAAAAAAGATCACTCAAGTAGACTGGGGCTTTTGAAATTAGTAGGTAAGAGAAGGGGACTTCTAAATTATCTTATGGAAAAGGATATCGAAAGATATAGAGCCATTATCAAAGAATTAGATTTAAGAAAATAATAAAATTAATAAAAGGGGATTCGCACAGGATTCCCTTTTTCATTCCAACCTTATTAGTTCTTCCATGATCATATAGAAGAACGCTAAACATTACCGTAAATGAACGTAATAACAAAAACAATAAAACTAAATGATGGTAGAGAAATAACCATCGAAACAGGAAAACTAGCAAAACAGGCTGACGGCTCAGTCGTAGTAAGAATGGGTAACACGATGTTGTTGGCTACTGTCGTATCTAGCAAAACCGCAAGAGAAGGTGTTGACTTCCTGCCAATGTCTGTTGATTACCAAGAGAAATTTGCATCGTCAGGGAAAATACCTGGTGGATTTTTGAAAAGAGAAGGAAGATTATCGGATTATGAAATATTAATATCTAGACTCGTTGATAGAGCGTTACGACCACTTTTTCCAAGTGACTATCATGCAGAAACTCAAATCATGATAAGCTTGATGTCATATGAAGAAGGCATAATGCCTGATGCATTGGCAGCACTAGCAGCTTCAGCAGCACTATCTGTAACGGATATACCTTTTGACGGACCAATATCAGAAACAAGAGTTATAAAAGTAGATGGAGAATTTGTAATTAACCCACCATTAGAGTTGATTCAAAAAGCAGAAATGGATTTAATCGTGGCAGCGTCTTATGACAACATCATGATGGTAGAAGGAGAGATGGAAGAAGCATCGGAAGATGATATGCTTGAAGCCTTAAAAGTAGCCCATGAGGCGATCAAAGATCAGTGCACGGTGCAGATGGAATTAACCAAAGAAACGGGTAATGAAGTGAAAAGAGAATATTCTCATGAAACAAACGATCCTGAATTAGCCGAAAACCTTCACAAGTTGCTTTACGATAAAGTATATGAGGTGGCAAAGAAAACAATCAGTGCAAAATCTGAGAGAAAATCAGCTTTCACCGCTGTGCTAGATGAGTACATGGAAAGCCTTCCTGAAGATCACGAATTGGATTTAGGGTTGATTAAAAAGTACTACCATGATATCGAGAAAAAAGCCTCAAGGGCTTTAGTGCTTGATGAAAGAGTGAGATTAGATGGACGTCAGTTTAACGAAGTACGTGATATTTGGTCTGAGGTTGATTATTTACCTTCACCTCACGGATCATGTGTTTTTACAAGGGGAGAAACACAAACTTTAGCAACCGTTACGTTGGGTACAAAAATGGATGAGCAGTTGATTGATGGGGCGGTGCATTCTGGAACAAACAAATTTATCCTTCATTATAATTTCCCTGCTTTTTCTGTAGGGGAGGCACGGCCAAATAGAGGACCAGGAAGAAGAGAGGTTGGACATGGTAACCTAGCACAAAGGGCACTTAAAAAAGTATTGCCTGACGAAAACCCTTATACCATTAGAATTGTATCGGATGTTTTGGAATCAAACGGTTCGTCATCTATGGCGACAGTATGTTCTGGTGCGTTGGCTTTAATGGATGCAGGTATTCAAATCAAAGCACCCGTTTCGGGAGTAGCGATGGGTATGATATCCGATCCTGATACAGGAAATTATGCTATTTTGACAGATATATTGGGAGATGAAGATCATCTTGGTGATATGGATTTTAAAGTAACGGGTACTGAAAAAGGTATAACTGCTTGTCAAATGGACATCAAAATTGACGGATTGTCCTATGAAATTCTGAAAGAAGCTTTGATGCAGGCGAAAGAAGGAAGGTTACATATCTTAGGTGAAATGAACAAGACGCTTTCGGCGCCTAAGTCAGATTACAAACCACATGCTCCTCGTTCGGTAGCGTTGACTATCAATAAAGACATGATTGGTGCCGTGATAGGACCAGGTGGAAAAGTAATTCAGGAAATTCAAAAAGAATCAGGTGCAACGGTGATTATTGAAGAAGTTGATAACAAAGGAATTGTTAGTATTTTCTCTACCAGTAAAACATCAATGGATGATGCATTAAGACGTGTGAAAAATATCGTTGCCGAACCAGAGATAGGAGAAATTTATACAGGAAAAGTAAAATCAATCATGCCATTTGGTGCTTTCATTGAATTCATGCCTGGTAAAGACGGACTGTTGCACATTTCTGAAATAAAATGGGAACGAGTAGAGACGATGGATGGTGTAATGGAAGTTGGTGAAGAGATTCAAGTGAAGCTAGTGGGTGTTGATAAAAAGAGTGGTAAAGTAAAACTTTCACGAAAGGTATTGCTACCGAGACCTGAAAGAAAACCACAAAGTGATCAATAATTCTAAGTAATTAAGTAGGCTTATTGTTTTATTCTGTATATTGAAATATTTTTAATATATAATTATTGTATATGATAGACTTTTACGTATATAATTTGGGTGAATGAGACAATTAAAGATAACCAAACAAATCACAAACAGGGAAAATCAATCACTTGACAAGTACCTGCAAGAAATTGGAAGAGTTGATTTGATTACCGCTGAAGAAGAGGTAGTACTCGCTCAGAAGATTAGAGAAGGAGATCAGATTGCCCTTGAAAAATTAACCAAAGCAAACCTAAGATTTGTTGTTTCGGTATCGAAGCAATACCAGAATCAAGGGTTGACTTTGGGTGATTTGATAAATGAAGGAAACTTGGGATTGATAAAAGCGGCGCAACGTTTTGATGAAACGCGAGGTTTTAAATTTATTTCTTATGCAGTCTGGTGGATTAGGCAGTCTATATTACAGGCACTTGCTGAGCAATCAAGGATAGTAAGATTGCCGCTAAATAGGGTGGGATCACTCAATAAAATTTCAAAGACATTTTCTGCTTTGGAGCAAAAATTTGAGCGGGAGCCATCCCCCCAAGAGATGGCAGAGGTGCTGGAAATGACGGAGAAAGAAGTGGTAGATACACTTAGAATTTCGGGAAGGCAAGTATCTGTTGATGCACCGTTTGTGAGTGGAGAGGAAAACGGATTATTGGATGTGTTAGAAAATAAGGGCGCAAAAAATCCGGATGCCGATTTGCTAAGTGATTCATTACGAAGAGAAGTGCAGCGAACGTTAGCGACTTTAACAGAAAGAGAGTCCAATGTTATTGCACTTTATTTTGGGTTGAATGGCGAATCGGTTTATACATTAGAAGAAATTGGTGATAAGTTTGGACTCACAAGAGAGCGAGTACGACAAATTAAAGAGAAGGCAATCAGGAGGTTACGACATACGTCTAGAAGTAAAACTTTAAAATCTTACTTAGGATAATAATGCTTCCATTAATCGAGACTTTAAAATTTTAAAGTCTTTTTTATTGCTTATAAAATTGAAAGAAACCTTATAATTTTGCAACATATTTATTTTCCTTTGCGTTAAAGATTTGAATAAAAAATACGAAATATATAATGTCTGATAAACTAATTGATGTACTAATACTTGGATCAGGACCAGCAGGATATACTGCTGCTATTTATGCTTCAAGAGCAGGTCTAAAGCCTATTGTGTATACAGGACCAGAGCCAGGTGGGCAATTGACGATTACAAATGATGTGGAGAACTATCCTGGCTACCCTGATGGCGTAAATGGACCGCAAATGATGGAGGATTTTAGAAAGCAAGCTGAAAGGTTTGGTACAGACGTACGATATGGTCTAGCGACAGCCGTTGATTTTTCTTCTTACCCGCTTAAAGTAACCATTGATAACAAAGAAACGCTAATTGCTGAATCTGTAGTCATCTCTACAGGTGCTTCTGCAAAGTGGCTAGGAATTGAATCTGAAACCAGATTAAATGGCAAGGGTGTCTCTGCATGTGCGGTTTGTGACGGTTTCTTTTTCAAAGGGAATGACGTCGTGGTGGTAGGTGGTGGAGATACCGCAGCGGAAGAAGCAACTTATCTTTCCAAAATTTGTAACAAGGTCTATATGCTGGTGCGCAGAGATGAGCTACGGGCTTCTAAAGTAATGCAGCAACGTGTATTTAATGCGCCAAACATTGAAGTGATGTGGAATACTGAAACTGATGAAATACTGGGTGACCAAGAGGTAGAAGGAGTTAGGGTATTGAATAACAAGACTGGAGAAAAAGCAGATATCAAGGCGCAAGGATTTTTTGTAGCGATAGGTCATAAGCCCAATACTGATATTTTCAAAAGTCAGATTACGTTAGATGAAAATGGCTATATAAAAACAATTCCTGGAACGACAAAGACAAACATAGAAGGTGTTTTTGCAAGTGGTGATGTGCAAGATTCAACCTATAGACAAGCAGTTACGGCTGCGGGTACAGGTTGTATGGCAGCACTAGATGCAGAAAGATTTTTGGCAGCAAAAGAAGCTGCTGTTTCTTAATGAAGAAACATTTTTTTAAAATACTAACCCTTATTTTACTATTTAGCACTTTTTCACATGAAGTGCTGGGTCAGTGGGGTATGTCCAAAATTTCTTCCAACAAAAACTTAATCTTTGCTGACATTACACATGGACCGAGTGAAAGCTATACATTTGTGGTGGTACCGAATCCAATGAGTGTTATAAAAACTAATGTTCCTGATACATTTGCTGTTGATGTGGAAAAGAATCTTATTGCGGCATTTGGATACGACTTTAAAAAGAAAATTTTTAAATTTGATAAAATTTCGGAGCACCTGATTGTCAATAGTATTTGGTTGGAAAGTGCAGATTATTATGCCACATGGAATTCGGAAAAATTAAATCCTTATGTATTTGATGTTGCTAAATTTAAGGATACTGTTAATATTGTTTTCTTCGACAATGCTGGGAACTTAGATTGGCATTTACCTATCGACAGTACACGGATTAATTCTTCATTTGGACAACGAAGGTATCGATGGCATTATGGTACTGATTTGAAATTAGAGGTTGGTGATTCTGTGAGTACGGTCGCTGAAGGCATTGTGCGGATATCAAAATATGATCGAGGGGGATTTGGAAACTATGTAGTTATTAGACATAAAAACGGATTAGAAACCCTTTATGGACACCTATCAAAGACATTGGTCAGGGTAGGACAAGAACTGAAGGATGGAGAAATAATTGGATTAGGAGGGAATTCTGGAAGAAGTACTGGCAGCCATCTTCATTTTGAAGTACGCTATAAAGGACTCGCGATTAACTCAGAAGAGATTTTTGATTATAAAAATTGGAAACTAAAATCTGAGGCGTACGCGGTAACACCACATACTTTTAAGCATGTAATAGCAGCAAGTAAGAAAAAGTACTATAGAATCAGAAGTGGTGATAATTTAGGAAGAATTAGCAGAAGGTATAGAACTACAATCACGAAACTATGCCGCCTAAATGGTATCAGACGAACGACTACCTTACGTATAGGACGGCGCCTGAGAGTGCGGTAAATGTGCGACTAGTATTTTCTAAATATTTATTAATAATAGATGCGAAATCACTTGTTACATTTTTAATAAAGAAACCTGAACTGAAGACTGCCTACTGAAAAACTGATTACTGAAAACTATGAAACTAGATATTCTAATATTAGCTGCCCATCCTGATGATGTAGAATTATGTTGTGCAGGTACTGTATGCAGTCATGTCAGTCAAGGTAGGAAAGTAGGAATTGTAGACTTTACAAAAGGGGAGATGGGTACTCGGGGCACGCCAGAAATTAGACTTCAAGAGGCTGCAGCTTCCGCTAAAATACTGGGAGTATCAGTTAGGGAGAACCTAGGTTTTGAAGATGTGTTTTTTGAAAATAATAAGAAACACCAGCTCGAGGTAATAAAAATGATACGAAAGTATCAACCCGAGATCGTTATTCTGAATGCAATCAGAGATCGCCATCCAGATCATGGAAAAGCATCAGAATTAGGTAAAATTGCTTGTTTTATGTCTGGGTTAAAGAAAATAGAGACAACAATAGATGAGGTGAGGCAGACAGCATGGCGTCCTAAAGCTGTGTATCATTATATTCAGAGTAATTATATTCAACCTGACTTTGTAGTTGATATTTCTGATTTTTGGGAACAAAAACAGCAATCAATTCAGGCTTTTAAAACACAGTTTTTTGACCCAGACAGTAAAGAACCAGAAACCTTTATCTCCACCCCTGAGTTTATGAAACTAATAGAAGCACGTGATCGAGAGTTTGGTTATTCTATTGGTGTTAAATTCGCAGAAGGATTCACTATTGAAAGAAATTTGGGCATTAAGAATTTGTTTGATTTGATTTAGGATTAGCTCCCATTTCCAAGAGCAAACTCAACAGCAGCGCGGGAGTGAATCTTTGTAGTATCGAAAACTGGAACTGGCACATCTTTTTGTTGAATAATTAGCGGAATTTCAGTGCAGCCAAGAATAATACCTTCAGCACCTTCTTTGATTAAATCACTAATAATAGAAATGTATCTTTGCTTTGTCTCTTGCTTAATCAGTCCTTTGCTAAGTTCTAATTTCAGTGTGGTTTGAATGAAATCTCTATCCTTTTTTAGTCTAGGAATGAGTGGATCGATGTTTTGGGTGATCAGATTGTCCTTGTAGAAATCCATTTCCATGACAAATTCAGTTCCTAACAACCCAACTTTATTCAGACCATGTTTATTGATTTCATTTCCAGTTGCTTTTACAATATGAATCAATGGCAATTGAACTTCTTGCGCTACTCTTTCGGCGACAATATGGGCGGTATTTGCGCATAAAACTAATAATTCTGCTCCTGCATTTTTTAGTTGCCTTCCAGCATTAGCCAGTAATTCAAATGCTGCATCCCAATCGTAGGCTACATTGTTCTTTTGAAAATCATTAAAATTTATTGAATAAATAATGCAATCTGCAAAATTAAGGCCACCTAATTTTGCATTAATCCCTTCATTAATATATTTATAGTAATCAATCGTTGATGTCCAACTGATACCACCAATGAGTCCAATTTTTTTCATAGGTATTGCCTATATCACCCCAAAACAGCAACAGCTGCAGCATAATTAGGCTCATCTACAATTTCAGGTACTTGCTCTGTGTAGATAATTTTTCCTTCTTCGTCTAGTACAATCACAGCCCTTGAATGCAGATTAGCCAACGGTCCGTCAATAATCTCTAGGTTGTAGTCTTTTCCAAATTGACCTGTTCTAAAGTCTGATAAGGTCGCTACATTTTCAATCCCTTCGGCACCACAAAATCTTGCTTGTGCAAATGGTAAATCTTTAGAAATACATAGAACTTTTGTATTTACTAAGTTGGCCACTTCTTTATTGAATGCCCTAACGGATGCTGCACAGGTACCTGTATCTATACTCGGAAATATATTAAGAACCACTCTGCTGCCCTTATAATCTGCTAACGTGGTAGGAGCAAGTCCATTAGTAATGAGTGTAAAGTTGGGAGCGGAACTACCTACTGCAGGTAATTCACCACTTGTATTGATCGCATTTCCTTTTAAAGTAATTGAAGCCATTTTTTTGTCTTTTAAAGTTGTATAATAATTTTAATGTCTTTACGAGTGAGGTAAGAATTGGAAATAGGTAAGACTTCCGACATCAAACTTCCAACGTCTAGCAATTTTTAGGTGTCAATATTCGCATATACCGCATTTTCCTCTATAAATGCTCTTCTTGGTGCTACTTCATCACCCATTAGTGTCGAGAACAAATGATCTGCACTCGAAGCATTTTCTACGGTAACTTGTTTTAGACTTCTTCCTTCCGGATTCATCGTGGTTTCCCACAGTTGCTCGGCATTCATCTCTCCAAGACCTTTGTAACGTTGTACGTTTACAGATTCTACCTTACAT
>CAYRIF010000008.1:0-6884 GCA_964424205.1 uncultured Roseivirgaceae bacterium
AAGAAATAAAAAGTCAAAGTGTCTTGCCATGTCCTAATGTATTTTTGTATAATTAATTAAAAAAATACCATGCTGATAACTGCTTCAATTTGTAGAAATTATCCCCAATCCCATTCATCAAACATTCTCTAATGTATTCTAAATTAGGTTAAGTAAAAGCTAGAAACAATTAAATATTGGAATATTGCAATTTAAAAATGTAAGGTATTTCTCAATTTCAAAGTTTTTAGACAATAATTATGTTTATAAATATATCTATCGTATATTTGCGATACACTATGAATAAAACAATACAACAAATCGACTATAGTTTAGAAGCGGAAACGCTAGCAAAGTTTGCCAAAGCGCTGGGGCACCCCACAAGATTAATCATCCTTAAATACCTCAGTAATCAAAGCTGTTGCTATACTGGTGATTTGGTCGAAGAACTACCATTGGCGCAATCAACGATATCACAGCATTTAAAAGAATTGAAAGAAGCGGGATTGATTAACGGTGAAGTGACTCCTCCAAGAATTCGCTATTGCATCAATCAAAAAAACTGGTTGCAAGCAAAAAAAATGTTTGCCACATTATTTCAGGAGGACTTTAATAAAATTTCATGCTGTTGATATGATAGAGATTAGAAATATGACGAGTAACGATTGGAAGGATGTAGCACGAATATATGACATGGGCATTGCCACCGGTCATGCTACTTTTGAAACGGAAACCCCTTCATGGGAGGCTTGGAATAATTCACATATAAAGGAATGTAGGTTAATAGCCACGGAAAATAATCAGATAGTAGGTTGGGCAGCACTCTCTGCGGTTTCAAGTAGATGCGTATATGGTGGTGTGGCAGAAGTAAGTCTCTATGTTGATACAGGCTGTACTGGAAAAGGAATTGGTACTAAATTATTAAAGTCAATGATTGAAGAAAGTGAGCAAGAAGGTTTTTGGACATTGCAATCTGGTATTTTTCCTGAAAATATAGCAAGTCTGAATATACATAAAAAACTAGGGTTCAGAATCATTGGCATCAAAGAAAAAATTGGAAAGATGAATGGCATGTGGCGTGACAATACATTATTAGAAAGAAGAAGTAAAATAGTAGGAATAAATTAAATATATAGATATGAAAACAGAAGAATTATTATCAATTTTGAACAAAAATAGAAACAAAGAATTGTTATTTGAATATAGCAAAGGACAACATGCTGGCACAAACTATCATTTAACAGAAGTTAAGAATGTGTCATTTGAATCAGTTGATTGCGGTGGTGTCTCCAATAATTGGAAAGAAACACACCTGCAACTTTGGGAAAGCCCAAGCGAGATTGGAAAAGCAGATTACATGACAGTAGACAAGGTGATAGACATACTGGAACGTGTTAATGCCATAAAATCTTTGAGCTTAGAGACTGAAGTGAAAATAGAATTTGGTAATGCAGACTTTCATACCTCCGTGATGCCTGTGGCATCAACGCTTTCAGAATCTAACCGGTTAACCATCAAATTATTTACAGCGGCAACTGGTTGTAAAGCTTCGGAACTTTGTGGTGTGACTGAGGCGGAGAAAGCTAGTGTTGAAGAAGAGGCTTGTTGTTCCGGATCAAGTTGCTGTTAGTCACTTAGAATATCAGATAAATTAGGTCTTAAATTTCCTAATTTATCTGATGTCATAACAAAGGTACCTATGAAAAAAATATTAATACTCTGCACAGGCAACTCATGCCGCAGCCAAATAGCTGAAGGTTATTTAAGGCACTTTGCCAAAGACAAAGCAACAATTTACAGTGCAGGCATTGAAACCCATGGTGTAAACCCGAGGGCATTAAACACCATGCAGCGCGATGGCATTGACATTAGTAACCATACCTCAAATCATGTAGATGAATATGCGGATATTAACTTTGATTATGTTATCACTGTTTGTGACAACGCCAAAGAGCGGTGTCCTGTGTTTCCGACCACCGCCAAAACCTTTCATCACAATTTCCCTGATCCTGCAAAGGCACATGGCAGCGACGCTAAAATCACACAAGAGTTTGACATGGTTCGAGATATGATTAAGGCGTATACGAAGGTATTTGTTATAGAGAATTTATAATCAAATATTAGATATTGTTTTGTAAAAATATCAATCATCGAAAAAGAAGTTTTAACGTATCAGATAAATGTCACAAGGTAAAATATTCCATTGGCTTAGTTTTACCAAACTCATTCTAACTAAAGGTTCCGTTTGGATAAAACCATTCCATTATCAAAATAATGCCAAAGCACTTTGGAGCGGAAATCCTGAAGCCAAAAAACTAGGCATAAATGATAAATTACAAAACAGAAGTTTCAAACATTATATATTGTTTTTACCTATTATTGGACCTTTGGTTGGATTAATAAGTCAATATAGATTACAGAAAAGGTGGCCCACTTACGTGTATCATTGGCCAGAGAAAAAACTTGCCTATGTCCGTATTTCGAAAAGTGCATGTACTTCTGTCCAAGCGGCTATTCTTCAAAAACAATATCCTGATGTAGATATTTCCTCATTAGGTGTTGACCATATCAATGAAATGGGGAAAATGTATATCAAACCGTATCTAGAACCAGGCTATGAATGCTTTACATTAGTTAGAAATCCGCATGACAGGATTCTTTCCTGTTATTTTGATCAGGTATTGGGTAGAGACCACCACTTTTACTATGGTGACTATGCGTTTCGCATAATAAAAAAGGGAATGCCATTTAGAGATTTTGTTAATACCATAAAACATATTCCACATTCACTAAAGGATATTCATTTCAGACAACAATATGAATATATCCGTCCTTTGGAAAATATAAAATATTTTAGAATTGAAAAAGACTATAAAGAATTAACTGCGTATTTAGAAAAGTTTAATTTGCAATTAGGTGATTTTAATAAGAATAAAATTGGCTTTAATAAAAGTGATTACTTTACAACTGAAATAAAAAGAACAATTGAAGAGATTTATCGAAAAGATTATGAGTACTTTGGATATTCTATCAATTAATCACGAGCCATCACCTTTTTACCCAAAACCACAACCAGTAAGACAGCCCAAATCCCAATTAATGCAGGTCCAAAATACACAATAAAGGAGGGAATACGATGTCGCATACCATCGGGGTTATTATCGATGGCGACAAAAACCATCCCAAGTATCAAAACTACATTCACCACACCTGAAAATGAAATTAACCAATTAACGAGGTCGGTTTGAAATGTAGTGGTGTCATTTTCAAAACTAGGATGTAATTCAAAAAACCGCCGAATGGCATAGAGCAATAGCGCTAGCACTCCAAAAACGCCTAACAGCAGATAGAAAAATTCGCTTCTTCCAAAGGTCATTTCATTAGCGACCGTAAGTGTCTCTGATAAATAGGCATAAACATAAAAGAGCACCACCATAAATGCGATACATGTAATGACCCAAAATAATTTCAAAAATCGTTGCATGCTTGTATTGAATTGTAAATTGACGGTGCAAGTTATTACTTTTAAGAATAATTCCATCACTTTTAATTGGAATAACCACCTACTTTTTAGAGTTTTGATGATTGATACTATATAACCTACACGGATGACCCAGATTAAAACATTACTCCTACTAATCTCTCTCATAGCAATGGCTAATTGTACGAATGAAATTAAAATTGAAGGATTCGATGCAGCTGCTTTTAAGTTAGATAAGCATGCCTGCTCAGGGGCAAGAGCGTCACTAGAATCACAACTGATAGCAGTACAAGAAGAATTCAAAGGACATAACCAAATTGAAATTACCAAGCTATTAGGCAAGCCTGACAGAATAGAAATCTACACACGTGGACAACGATTTTTTATCTACTTTATAGAGAGCGGCCCATCCTGTAGCAACAAGAAACTTGAAAAATACCCAAAGTCATTGTTTATCCGTTTTAGTGCACTCAATAGGGCTAATGAAGTTTTTATCAAAGAATATTAATATGGCAATTGAAATTCAAGGGTTGCACCACATCGGTATTCATGTAGAAAATTTAGCGACGAGTATTGCGTTTTATACAAAGGCATTAGGTTTGAAACAGCTCTCTCGCCCAAAGTTTGATTTTGAAGGGGCGTGGTTTATGTTAGGGACGCACCAACAATTACACCTAATTGCTGGTAGAAAAAATCTAGTAAATGCCGCCAGTAGAGGGAATCATTTTGCACTACAGGTCAAATCAATTCGAGAAGTTGAACGCCACTTCAAGGCATTAGGTGTTACTCATCGCACACCAAAGCAAAGACCAGATGGTATATGGCAATTATTTACAACCGATCCTGACGGATACTTTATTGAATTAACTGAGTTAAGGCATAACTATTGATTCAGTTTTTTCAAAAAAAGTAGAAATTATACAAAACTTTATGCCATACATATGATAAGTTGTAAATTGGCAGTTCAACTTTAAAATCACTTTTATGTCAATTTACCTTGCTGAATTTTTAGGAACATTTTTACTTATTCTATTTGGTGGAGGCGTTGTCGCAGGGGTACTCCTTAAAGATTCGAAATCGGAAGACTCAGGATGGAATACCATTGTAATAGCTTGGGGTATGGCTGTTGCTTTTGCAATCTATGCCGTAGGGAATATTAGTGGCGCGCACATCAATCCCGCTGTAACTTTAGGACTGGCATTTGCAGGCGAATTTCCTTGGGCTAAAGTGCCTGGCTATATGATTGCTCAATTAACAGGTGCCTTTAGTGGAGGCGTTTTGGTCTGGATTTTCTATATGCCACATTGGGCGAGAACTGAAGATAAAATTTCGAAACTATCGGTATTTAGCACCGTGCCAGCAATCCGCTCTTATATCCATAATTTTGTCAGTGAAATGATTGGTACCGCCATGTTGGTTTTTGCATTACTATTTATTGGCACTAATAATTTTAGCGAAGGGTTAAATCCCCTCGTAGTAGGAGGATTGATTATGCTTATTGGTTTCGGCTTAGGCGGAACTACTGGCTATGCAATTAATCCAGCAAGAGATCTAGGTCCTAGAATTGCTCACTTTTTATTGCCCATCAGCGACAAAGGACACTCAGATTGGAAGTATGCACCCATTCCTGTTTTCGGCCCATTTCTAGGGAGTCTTTTGGGTGGCGCTTCGTACAAAATGTTATATGAAAATGATTTGCAAATGAAATATTGGATTGTTGTTCTTATAGTAGTTGTCGTGTTAATACTTGCTATTATAAAAGGACTTAAATCCAGCATAAACTAAACAGAAAATATGCCTATGAAATATATTATATCATTGGATCAAGGAACAACCAGTTCAAGAGCCGTTTTGTTTGATGAAAAAGGAGCTATTGTTGCTATTGCTCAAAAGGAATTTGAGCAAATTTTCCCTGAGTCAGGATGGGTTGAGCATGACCCAAAAGAAATCCTTAGTTCGCAACTTGATGTTTTAAAACAACTAATTACAGAGAACAATGTTAACGCCTCAGCTATCGCTGCCATTGGCATTACCAATCAAAGAGAAACTGCTATTGTGTGGGATAAAAACACTGGGGAACCTATTTACAATGCCATTGTTTGGCAAGATAAAAGAACGGCAGCTATTTGTGAAGCTTTAAAGAGTAAGGGCTTAGCGTCATACGTAAAAACAACCACAGGACTGGTTATTGATTCTTATTTCTCAGGCACCAAAATCAAATGGATACTGGATAACGTAAACGGCGCAAGAGGTAAAGCTGAAAAGGGAGAACTTCTTTTTGGAACAGTTGATACTTGGCTTGTTTGGAATTTAACAAACAGAAAATCACATGTAACTGATTATTCTAATGCCTCAAGAACAATGATTTACAATATTAAATCATTGCAATGGGATGAGAGAATGCAGGATCTCCTAGATATCCCTACCTCACTCCTACCTGAAGTCAAGCCATCGGCTCATCATTTTGGAGATTACGAGCTGGATGGCGTGAAAATCCCAATTGCTGGAATTGCAGGAGACCAACAAGCAGCACTTTTTGGGCAAGCATGTTTTGAGGTAGGTGAAGCAAAGAATACTTATGGGACAGGTTGCTTCATGTTAATGAATACGGGGGAAGAATTACAATACTCTAAGAATGGATTATTAACTACCATCGCTTGGGGACTTGACGACAAGGTGTATTATGCACTAGAAGGCAGTGTATTTATTGCAGGTGCTGCGGTTCAATGGTTGAGAGATGGGCTTGAAATTATTGCATCGGCGCCCGAATCTGAAAAGTTTGCGGCAGCTATAGCAGGAGATAATCCAGTCTATGTAGTACCAGCCTTTGCTGGACTTGGCGCGCCCTACTGGGACATGTATGCACGAGGTGCCGTTTTTGGTTTGACAAGAGATACAGGAAAAAATCACCTCATAAAAGCAACCCTAGAATCGCTAGCATACCAAACAAAAGACATCATTACTGCCATGCAGGAAGATTCTGGTGTAATACTATCAGCACTGAAAGTAGATGGGGGTGCCTGTGCCAATAATTTGCTAATGCAATTCCAAGCAGATATACTAGGGCAAAATGTGGAGCGTCCTGACGTTATTGAATCTACCGCCATGGGTGCTGCATTTTTAGCAGGAATTACCATCGGACTTTGGAAAAAAGAAGATATCATAAAAAATAGGAAAATAGACAGGGCTTTCAAACCTACTTTTAACGAAGAAAGAAGAGCGAAACTTTATGCTGGATGGCAAAAGGCAGTGAAACGTAGCATGAATTGGATTGACAATTAAGATATCATAGGACTTAAGAAAATAGCTACTCGCTCAGAGTCTCCTGTAAGGGACTCTGAGATTGATAGAATCGATATAAAGAGGTTTAGACAAGTGAAAGTAAAGAGATAGACTTTCCGACTTAGGACATAAGACTAAAAAA
>CAYRIF010000008.1:6984-26723 GCA_964424205.1 uncultured Roseivirgaceae bacterium
ATGAATAACTTTTCAGCACTAGATAGAAATAAAATACTTCGAAAAATCAAGACCGTAACTCGCTCAGAGTCTCCTATAAGGGACTCTGAGATTGATAGAATCGATATGAGGTTTAGACGAGTGAAAATAAAGAGGTAGACTTTCCGACTTAGGACATAAGACTAAAAAAATGAATAACTTTTCAGCACTAGATAGAAATAAAATACTTCGAAAAATCAAGACCGATACCTATGACCTGCTCATTATCGGTGGAGGAATTACTGGAGCAGGAATTGCACTAGACGCCTCCTCCAGAGGACTGAAAACTATCTTAATTGAAAAGGGAGATTTTGCTTCTGGTACTAGCAGTAAATCTACTAAGTTAATACATGGAGGATTAAGGTATCTCAAGCAATTTGAAATTGCACTAGTACGAGAAGTAGGATCAGAAAGAGCCATTGTCCACAAACTGGCGCCGCATCTAGTCACCTCAGAGAAAATGCTTTTACCTATTATAGAAGATGGTACTTTTGGGAAAATATTAACGGCCATTGGTTTAATGGTATATGATGTATTGGCAGGGGTGGAAAAAGAAGAACAACGGGTGATGTTGGACAAGGAAGAGACGATGGATTTGGAGCCTCTTTTGCCAGCAGATATTCTGAAAGGTGCAGGATTATATGCAGAGTATCGTACTGATGATGCCCGACTGACTATCGAAGTTTTAAAAACGGCAATGAATTTTGAAACTGATGCCATTAATTATGTGGAAGCCACGGAATTTATTTATGAAAATGATAAAGTAGTAGGAATCCAGGCGTTTGATAATCTGAAAAAGGAATCCTTCCAAATAAAAGCAAAATATGTGGTGAGTGCAGCCGGTCCTTGGGTAGATGAACTACGGGATGTCAATCATTCCAAAAAAGGAAATCGGCTACATTTGACAAAAGGCGTACATATAGTGGTCCCTAGATCAAAGCTACCAATTAAACATTCTATCTACTTTGATGTATCAGACGGACGAATGATTTTTGCCATACCAAGGGGAAAGAATACTTATGTAGGCACTACGGATACCACTTATCATGGCGACAAAAACCATGTGGTGACCAATAACGACGATGCACTTTATCTACTGAATGCAGTCAATAATATGTTTCCTTCCATTAACCTTACCGTCAAAGATGTTACATCAAGTTGGGCTGGTTTGAGGCCATTGATACACGAAGAAGGAAAATCAGAATCAGAGCTCTCAAGGAAAGATGAGATTTTTGAATCTAAAACAGGGTTAATTTCCATTGCTGGCGGCAAACTTACTGGCTATAGAAAAATGGCGGAAAGACTTGTTGATTTGGTTGAAAAAAAATACGAAAAGCGAGGAGGTAAAAAACTGAAAAAGTGTTTTACTGATGAAATACCTTTGTCAGGTGGGATTTTTAAAGATGCCACAGACGTGCGAAACTATGTGCATGAAATTGAAAGTAAACTAGTAGTACATGGTTTTGATAGGTTTGATGCAAAATATTTAGTCTTCAATTATGGTAGACACACGGAAAGCATTCTAGAAAGATTTGACACACTAAGTAATCAAGATCCAGAAATTAGACTTGCAAAAGCAGAGCTTTGGTTTACTGTCAATCATGAAATGGTCGTCTCCCCTCTTGATTTTTTTGTGAGAAGAACTGGTAGGTTATATTTTAAAATTGAAAGTATTCAAAAGATAAAACCAGCAATTTTAAAGGAATTTCAATCCATTTTTAATTGGAGTGATGCCACTAGATTAAAAGCAGAAAAAGAGCTAAATGCTACAATATTTGATGCGTCAGATTTTGAAGACAAAACGTACTAAAATCATTCATTCTCTAATTGTTTGCCTTTTCGACTCCAAATCGCTACATTTGTTATGAAATATTTCAAACTGAAAAAAAGATAAAATGGGATTAGGAAGTTTTTTTAGAAAATTATTTGGAGGCACCACAGAGGTGATTTCAAGTGCTGCAGAATCAGTTGCTGATGTTGCAGGTAATGTAGTGGACAAAGCACAAGACGTAGCAGGTGATGTTGCAGACGGTGCGAAAGACCTAGCAAGTGCAGCCGCTGACAAAGTAGGTGATGCGTATGATGCCACCAAAGAAGTAGCTGGAAACGTAGTGGACAAAGCACAACATGTAGCAGGTGATGTTGCAGACGGTGCGAAAGACCTAGCAAGTGCAGCTGCTGATAAAGTAGGTGATGTAACCGACGGCGCAAAGGATGCAGGAAAAAATATCGCTGATAAAGCAAAGGATATTGGAGATAAATTAACTGATTCATCAGAAGCGTAATAAAAATAGTCTTTTGCATTAAAGGAGTCTTTGATAGAGACTCCTTTTTTTATGGATAAATTTTTACTCAAAATTTTCACACAACAAAATTAATCACTATATTCAAATTCCACCAAACGAGACATCATGGGAGATTTGAATGTCAATTTAATTTCAAGCAGAAAACAACTCAATGATTTCACCAAAAAATTACTTCAAAATGTAGAGGTACTGGATAAAATGATTAAGAATGATTGGTTTGATAAAGGAGAAGGAAAAATTGGTGCGGAGCAAGAAATTTGTCTGGTTGATAAATTCTATAAACCGGCTTCTAGAAATTTAGAAATATTAGAAAAACTTGACAATGAGTTATTTACCTCCGAGCTTGCAAAATTCAATATTGAAGCCAATTTACCGCCACTCATTTTTAAAGGAAATTGCTTTTCAGAACTCGAAAGATCAATTGATGACTTGCTAAATGAATTAGCAAAAGTATGTGCAGTATCAGACATAGATTATGCCATTACCGGAATACTTCCGACACTGAGGAAGTTTGATTTAGACTTAGATAATCTTACACCACTTCAGCGCTATTTTGCACTGATGAAGGCCATTAGCAAGATGAGAGGAGAGTCTCATGAACTAAATATAAAAGGTATAGATGAGCTAAATATTAAACATGATTCTCCCATGCTTGAAGCGTGCAATACAAGTTTTCAAGTGCACTACCAAGTTAACCCAGAAAATTTTGTTGACAAATATAATATTGCACAAGTGCTTGCTGCACCTACAGTAGGAATTGCTTCTAATTCACCGTTACTTTTTGGTAAGCGGTTATGGAACGAAACTAGAATAGCTATTTTTCAACAGTCCATTGACACAAGAATTACGAGTGAACATTTGCGATATCAAAGCCCAAGAGTGACCTTTGGAAACGCATGGCTTGAAAACTCAGTTATAGCGTTATTTAGAGAAGATATTGCGCGGTTTAGGGTCATGCTCATGACGGATTCTGATGAAGATGTTATGAAGCTTTTCAAGAAGGGGGTTACACCAAAGCTAAGCGCTTTGACAATTCATAACTCAACCGTTTATCGATGGAATAGACCATGTTACGGTATCAGTGACAATGGCAAACCACACCTTAGAATTGAAAACAGAATACTGCCTGCAGGTCCAACAGTAGTTGATGAGGTAGCAAATTCTGCTTTTTGGTTAGGAGCTATGGCGGTCTTTGATGATCACTATCCGAAGGTGTGCAAGCTGATGGATTTTGATGATGTAAATGCGAATTTCATGTCGAGCTGTTACAGTGGGTTAAATACAAAATTGAAATGGTTTGGCAAAAGAATTAGCATGACTGAACTCATTAAAAAAGAGCTGATACCCATCGCTAGAGAGGGTTTAGAAAAGCAAAACGTAGACAAAAAAGACATTGATAAATACCTATCTATTATTGAGGAACGAAATGAATCTAGACAAAATGGAACAAGCTGGATGTTGGACTCCTTTCAGATTCTCTCTAAAGACACGGTGAAAGAAGAAGTTAGTATTGCGATAACAGCGGCAATGATTAAAAATCAGCATACCAGAAAACCGGTGCACACTTGGAAATTAGCAAACATCAAAGACATCCCACTGGCACATACCAATGCGCTTTTGGTGGAAGAATTTATGACAACAGATATTTTTACAGTAAGAAAAGAAGATATTCCTGAGCTTGTTGCCGACATCATGGACTGGAAGAAAATCCGCTATATGCCAGTAGAAGATGCTAAAGGAAAATTAACTGGATTGATTTCTTCAAGAATATTACTGAGGCACTTTGCGCATCAAAAAAAATTAGATTTAAAAGAATCTAAAACGGTCAATGAATTAATGGTTAAAAGACCTTTCACTATTAGCCCCGACGCCACTATCTTTGATGCAATGAATATTCTTCGTGAAAAAAAAATTGGATGCCTACCAGTGGTGAAAAACAACAAACTAGTTGGCGTAGTCACGGAAGGTAATTTTTTAAACATAACTGCGAGCTTATTGAAAATTATTAATAAGACGAAATCTAGTTAATGAATGGGTAGGATAATTGGAGATTTTATAAGTGAGGAACGAGGATCGTTAATCATTTTTGTAGGAGGAATACATGGCAATGAACATGCTGGTGTAAAAGCCATAGCACATGTTTTTGCTATTCTTAAAAAAGAAAATATTCCCTTTAAAGGAAGGATAGTAGGATTGAAGGGAAACGTAAGCGCCTTAGAAGGAAACGTACGCTTCCGTGATTATGATATGAATCGTTGCTGGACAGAGAAATTTGTCGGTAAACTAAAAAACAAAGAAATAAAGGAGAGTGGAAATATAGATGGATACGAAGCTGTAGCACTTTTAGAGCAGATTGAAAAAGTAAGCCAAGGAGATTATACACAAAAAATATTGGTTGACTTACATACTACGTCTTCTGATAATGGTAATTTCATCGTTATTCCCGAAGACGAATCTAATAATCACATTGTAAAGGTACTTAAGTTACCCATAGTATTTGATTTAGATAAATACCTGAAAGGAACACTATTAGCGTTTATGCATCATCGTAATTACCTGGGTTTCGCATTTGAGGGTGGTCTTATTGGTACTCAAAAAGCATTGAATCTTCATATTTCAGGGATTTGGGAGTTGTTATATGCTGCTGAAAGTATAAAACATCAGTACAGTCAAAAATTTTCTAACTACGCGAATATCACCAGACAATTTGCAAAAGGACTGCCCCACCTGGTTTCGGTAATATACCGCCATTGGGTAAATGAAGAAGATGCCTTTACAATGATGCCTGGCTACCACAATTTTCAAAGAATAAAGAGTGGTGAACTATTGGCACATGATAAAAATGGTCGCATTGAAGCAAAATGTAATGGCCTAATTTTTATGCCACTGTATCAAGAGGCTGGAAATGACGGATTCTTTGTTGTCAAAGAGGTTGATTAATATTATAGCGCTACTTCTTTCCCGCCATTTTTAAGCGACACATCGGAAGCTTCTAATATTTTAACAACTTCTAGGCCTTCTTTTCCACCGTTAATCGGTGTGTTACCATTGGTAATACAATCTACAAGATGCTCCACTTCAAGTTTAAGTGCTTCGGTCATAGGAACCACAGGCACTAATATATCTCCTGTATGGTATTTAATTTGCAGCTTATAGAATTCGCTCTTGTCCTTAATCTCTTCAACGCGTTTGTTATAAATTTTAATTTTTTCATCTACCTCTAAATCATCCCAAACTAACATTTTTTTGTCTCCAGCCACTAAGGTTTTTCTCACTTTAACAGGTGATAGCCAATTAGCATGAAAATGCCCAATAAAGTTATTTTCACATTTAACAGTTAAATAAGCGACATCTTCATATCCCTTGCCTATGTGATCTGATCCCACGGCATTAACTGAAATTGGCTTGATATCAGGATTAATATAAAACATAATGGAAAGGTCATGAGGAGCGAGATCCCAAATCACATTAGCATCATACTGAAATAACCCTAAATTTACCCTCACCGAATCATAATAGTAAAGATTGCCTAACGCACCACTTGCTGTCAGTTCTTTCATCTTCTGTACCGCACCTGTGAAAAGAAAAGTATGATCAACCATTATCACTAGATTGTTCTTTTCTGCAATTTCTATTAACGCCTTTGCTTCAGCTGACGTAGCTGTAAATGGTTTTTCAACAAAAACATGCTTTCCATTTTCTAGCGCTTGTTTGGCCAACTTGAAATGTGTTGACGTTGAAGTAACAATTCCAACCAAATCAATTTCTGGATCATTTAGAATATAATTCGCATCAGTCTCTGCTTTAATATCTGGATGATTCCTGCTTAAAACTGCCAATCGCTCTTCAGACATATCTGAGACTTTAACAACATCAATATTTGGGTTCCCAACAAAATTCCTTACAATATTTGGACCCCAATAGCCGTAACCTATTATTCCTGCCTTAATCATTCTCTTGAAATTATCTTTGAATTTTTTTACAGTATATCATCCACCGCCTTTTCCGAAAATCACAACGGGGATGGTACTTAATAAGATTTCCACATCTAGTTTAACCGATCTATGTTCTATATAGTATAAATCCAACACCACCTGATCATTAAACAATACCTCATCTCTACCTTTTATTTGCCATAAACCAGTCATACCAGGTGTTACCGAGAATCTTTTCTTTTGCCAATCACTCATATGACTATACTCATAAGGCAAGCATGGTCGTGGTCCTACAAGGCTCATTTCCCCCCTTATGACATTGATAAGTTGAGGGAATTCATCAAAAGATAACTTTCTAAGTACCCTACCGATTATAGTAACACGGGGGTCATTTTGTATTTTTGTAGTCGCTTCATTTGCTGTAATCATCTTAATCACCTTCTCTTCATGCAGTTTTGTACTCGCCCCCTGTCTCATAGACCTGAACTTGTACATAGCAAATTCTTTTCCATCTTTTCCAATTGCCTTGGCTTTATAAAAAACAGCACCTGGTGACGATAATTTGATTAGTGCCGCTATGAACAGCCAAAGTGGCATTAAAAATATAATCACTGCAAAAGAGGCGCTTAAATCAACAACCCTTTTAAACTTAGAAAATATATAGAGTGACCTTGGCGGATGAAACCTGAATGAAGAAACCATTCCTATTTCCTCAATTTGAACTTTCTGATTTACAATGCTATAAAAATCAGACGCAATGTGTATGGTTCTTCTTGTACTATTGCACTGATTAATTATATCATGTAGCTTTTCTTCTCTCTTGTAATTTGAGGTTACTAAAATATCACAAATTTTGTAATCTTTTACAATAGCATCTAAATCGGCAATGCCACCAAGAACATTAATGCTTTCATTATCTTCAAGGTTATTCTCTGCAATACTGCCATCATCAACAAATCCCACAACATCGAAATTGCTATTTTCTAAATTTTTCAAAAACTTGGCACGTTCAATACTTTCTTTCCCAATACCAACTATTAACATATTCCGGTTGATTCTTTTTGTTTTAACCATCCAGAAGTAAATGGCAGGAGCAATGGCAACTCTCGTAATCATAAATACCACTGCAATTGTTAAATAGGATGTTCCTATTAACACCCTACTTGCGGTAACTTCTTCCATTTTAAAAACAAAAGATACAAATATGAGTATAAACAAACTGTACGACATCGCCTTTAACAATGCAATGACATGCCTTGGTCTATCCAGTATCACTTGGTATTTGTAGAGGCTTTTGCCTGCCATAAACCACATAAGTGTACCCAAAATTGTAGCACCTCCTACAAACAGGCTATTCCATGATTTTCCATCATTGAAAAAGTAGATATAAATAACAAAAGAAAAAACCAGTGAAAAAAATATTATAACAATGTCATGGAAGAACAATAATCCTTTATGCAGGGGTAAATTTAACCGTCGAGATATGCTTAAAGGATATTTTAAATCAGTATACGATGGAATTCTCCATCTACTTTCCTTACCAATATGTATTGATTCTGTTCCCAATGGTATGTATATTTAACCATGCACAAAAAGGCATAGCACAATTAACTTTTATTCTCAATTAGGGTGTTTTGACAATGCTCCTTCCATTAGCATATTAAAAAATCTCACCAAGGTCTTAACACGCTGCAAGATATGCATAATATTCAATTATTCCAATATTATCTTACAATTTTAACATTTAAAGTTATAAATGTATAAAGCATTGAGTATCAGTAGTATATAATTAATCACGCGAGTTGACGTTCCTAAATTTTAATATTTAATAACTTTCTGATAGAGATTTATAAAGTTATCTGTCATCTTATTTAATGAAAATTCTTTCAACACTCTAGCCCTTCCTGCGATCCCCATATCAATCGCAATGTCTTGATTATCAAGTAAAAAAGTAATTTTTTCAATCAAAACATCCTTTGCCTTAATCTCAATTAAGAATCCAGTCTCCTTATCAACTATCAGTTCAGGCACGCCTCCCACAGCTGATGCCACTATCGGTTTAGAAAGTAGCATACATTCCATCAATGCATTTGGCACGCCCTCCATAAATGTGGTCAAGACACCAATATTAAAAATATTGATAATAGACTCAACATCCTTTTGCACACCAGTAAAAATTATTTTATTTTTAAACTGTTCCTTTATTTTACCTTGTATGCTTTCAAACTCTTTACCACCTCCAATACATAGAAAGGTGACGTCACTTCTTTTAGTAAGGATTTCCTGTGCCGCATTGACATAGGTCATGTAATCTTTATAATAATAAAATGATGAAATCATGCCCACAACATACGGCGTGCCAATATTAAATTTCTTCCTAATATATTCCCTAGCTTCTAAATTATCACCCCTGCTAATTTCAATCCCATTATGGATGTAATGCCCTTTTTTGGTCACCTTAAATGCTTTTAAACCAGCCTTTGAATTCGCTAAAACAACATCTGCAAATGGAAAAGACAGTTTGGAGCGCACATTCAATTTACTAAATGTTTTTAGTTTCGGTGGCGCACTGACTATCATCGCATTGATAAGTTTGATATTTAATACTTTGACTGCAGGAATTACAAATAGCGCAGACATAGAGTCCCAATTCTGAACAATATCAGGTCTGAATTGTTTACAAATTTTATATAATTTGTAAAAAGTCCTTGGGTCTTGTGAAGGAAACCGTTCGATGATGTGAATTTTCACCCCTTGGTCATACACAACTTGATAATGAATTCTTTTGGATAGAATGACCAATTCGCAAATTACATCAGGCATTTTTTTAAAGCCCTTGAGTAACTCAATAAGCCGCCGCTCCTTGCCTCCAGATTTAAGGCTGTCAATCACCATTAATATTTTCAAAGCTGTATTTTAAATTATCATTTCTTCTGCGAAGTAATAAAATATTTCTGATAATAAATAGTCATAATTTTATCTCAACTTACATTAGCTTTGTCAAAATGATTAATAAACTATTCAAAAAGAAGGAAATATGGATTCCAAACCTAAAAGGCTGGACTATCATATTGTCTTTTTTATTTGCACTTTTCTTTTTGCTCGTTCTAGCCATCAACCCTTTTCTTTCTATTAATAAGCCAAATCACGGTGGCATTCTTATCGTGGAGGGTTCTCTGACCGACTATGACATTGAACAATCTATCGGTATTTTTAAAGAATTAAAATGTGAGTACATTCTAACCACAGGCGGCACCGTGCCTAAAGGATACTACCATGCCAAATATGAAAATTATGCGCAGGTTGGCGCCAATAAATTAGAAGGTTTTGGTTTTCCTAACGATAAAATAATATCTCTACCAAGTAAATTCATACTGAAAGATCGTACCTACCACAATGCACTTACTGTAAAAAAGTGGTTAGATACCACCAATATACAAGTGACTAAAATAAATATCTATGAAATAGGTCCACATGCCAGAAGAAGCCGATTGCTGTATGAAAAAGCACTTGGAACGAAATACCAAATAGGTATTATCTCTATGAACGACATCAACTATGATGCTAAAAAATGGTGGAAATCCAGTGTTGGTTTTAGAACAGTTATTGGCGAAAGTATTGCTTACTTGTATGTGCGGTTGTTCTTCTATCCTTAAATCCTAATGAATTGGCAAGAAAAATTTGACAAGTTATACCATTTTAATTTTATGCAGATACATGGGTGAATCCGCCTGCCCGCGGGTAGGAAAGGAACAGATTATATGTGGCATTTTGGTATTAATATGGTATTATATCAAAAAAAACCTGAGTATCTATCCCCCTTTAGCACTTATCTTCATCAAGCGAACACTTAAATCTCCTGAATTTTTGACTATATTAAAAATATACAACCCTTCAGATAAGAATGAGACATCTATTGGTAATTGATGCTTTTCTTTTGGTAAATCTTTGTCAAATAAATATTTGATGAGCCTACCGTTCCTGTCAAAAATGGCCAAGCTCACTCTTTCATTTTCACTAGAAAAAGAGACTGTGGCTGTATTAATGGTTGGGTTAGGATATATGATAACCTCATCGTCAAGTTCATTATTCAAGTTATTTCCACAAGAAATAATAGGTAAATAATTAATTTCATGTTCAAACATTGACTGAATTTGTGGCTTAGGAGTATAAAACCAATCCTTCAAAACGGATGCATACACATCTCTGAAATCATATTCATAATCAACTGCTTTTTGAGGAATAATTTCATCCGTAATAGTCGGGTTATTTCCTAAAACAGGGTTTTGGACACATGTCCCAAATAAGAACATCGGTGCCGCCTCACCATGGTCGGTCCCATAGCTTGCGTTAGAGGCAATTTGCCTACCAAATTCCGAAAAGGTCATGCCCAAAACCCTTTCCTCAATTCCGAGCAAATTCAAATCATCTTGAAACGAAGCAACTGCATCCGCTATTTTCTTCAAAAGCCGCTCATGCTTTCCAATGTTTGGGTTACCCGCTACTACTTGTCCACTATGTGTATCAAATCCATTGACATTAAGGATATAAACTTTCGTTTCCAAACCACCAGAAATTAATTTAGCAACACCACGTAATTTTTTTGCCAAACTATTTTTATCGTCATACATTGTAGACAACGAATTCCCTTTGCTAATTGCTTCTTCAATTCGTAAAGAATAAGAATTTGATTGATCTACAATTTCATTTATAAATTTGAGCTTATGTCCATAATTGGTATCTTCAAAATGATTAATTGAAGTACTAAGCTGTCTGACGTTTTCCGGATTTGGCACGGCCATAGAAAAATTTGAATCCAAACCTTGACAGGTTGAAGAAACATTATTTCCAACACTTACAGCAAACGGGTCAGGGTATTCATCCGATGGATAGTCCTCCGGAAAATTAGCGAATTCTTCGTCCAGATACCTACCCAACCATCCAGCAGTGCCATTGTTACCAATAAGACCTCTTGACCATATATCTGTGGATTTAAAATGAGATCTATTTTGGTTTTCATACCCAACATTTTGAATAATGGATAATTTACCTTCCTTAAACAGGTTTTGCATACCCGACATACTACTATGCAAACCCAAATTATTAGTCTTCAAATCTAAAATTTCATTCTTTGGCAACATGATGTTACTTCTATGCACAACCAATTTATCGTAACTGTCCAAAGGAATAACAGTGTTTAAACCATCATTTCCACCATTCATCCTTATAATTATTAAAACCCGATCTTTTGCGGCCTCATCGATTGAGAATAATGGTTTAAAAATGGTACTATAGTTTACTTTATTAATCGTCAGAGGGAGTCCTAATGAGGTGATTCCAATGCTTTTTATGAATTCTCTTCTTTTCATATTTTAAGTCTATTGCAGTTGAAATTCAGGCATCTTAAAAAGTTGTGACAATACCAGCTTAATTCTTTTTTTTACAGGATTTGAATATTTTGGATTTCCAGGATTTGCTATATAATCACCATACTCTGCCGTCCACTCAAAATCCGGAAGCCCATCAGTTAAAGTCTTTTTTAAAGCATCTCTTTGCGATGCTTCCAATGGCTTGCAACAAAATAAAATTTCTAGTTCACTAATTAAGGTTTCTGGGTCAGAAGGTGTTGATAATTGCTCTAAAACATCTAAAAAACCTAATAAATCAATTTTATAACTTACATTACCGCTACCAAAACCGGAATAAAGCGTTAGTATATCTGATAAAGAAAAACGTTGCGCTAGGTATGCACTATTTATCCATAATTCTGAGAAGGTAGGTTCTAAGTAATAGGCTGTCCATCCTGCCACATTGGGAGGTTGAAAATAATTCATACCCGCAATCTGTAACCTATAATTCATTCCATATAAAATTGTATAATTGTCTTCAACAGTATAATTGTGTTTATTCAATGATGAATTGGTAGACTTTAACATGCTTGCCATTAATTCAATAGGATTCTTTATTATCGCTCCTCTATGGGCAATGTCATAAAAGTGCTCACTTAAAAATAAACTCCTCAATACAGGAATTACCTCATAATCATTGGCAATCAAGGTCTGAGCCATATCAGCTACAACTGTAGTATCCACCTCACTAGAAATATACAGGTCAACAAACCATTGGTATAATTTTCTACATATAAAATGTGCGACCTGATCTTGTTGGAAAATAACATCAATAAAATCTGCATACTCTGCTGCGCCGTTTCCAGTAATTGTCACTTCACCAAAATGTTTGGACAGTTTTTTGTCTGAATTATCATGTCTATTTTCAGTAAAATAAGATTGTATTAATGGTTGTTGTGTTACCGAATGATTTTTGTACCTCCATCCAGTTAGGATCTTTGCACCTGCTAGGATATCTTGTTCCGTGTAGTTCGTATAATCACCCGAAGCAATCTGAGGTCCTTTTCCTATGGTGTATAGTTCAAGTAATTCTCTTGCATAATTTTCATTTGGTTTTTTTTTGGTACTTTCATTCCCATTTAAAAACCTTAGCATCAATGCATTGACGGTCATATCTTTTACTAATTGTTTAAAGTTTCCTAAACAATTGTCCCGCATTAACATTAAATATTCATAACCTCCTTGCGGGTCACTCGAGGGGTAATCACATGCAAAATGGTTTTGCCAAAAAAGACATAATTTCTCTGTAATACTTACTTGATTATGTTGTACACACCTTTCTACAAGCCAAGCTCTAGTTGATCTATAACGCGCTTGTGCCGCTTTACTTTTTTCAATTTCAGGTAAAGGTCGATTAATCCATGTTTGCCCAACAGGTGTCGCTGAATCATCACTATCATAATTAACGGGTGGTTGTATAAGATATGTCGTTAATAATGTATCTACTGTTTGAGCCAATCCATTATTTTTCGCGTCCTGTATTTGTCCTAGCGTAGGACCAAAAAGTGTCCTTCTTAATAAATGAGCAGCTTCCCATCTTGACCAAACTCCATTATACGGAGCTAATGCATTTCCCATTCTTATTAGATATAATTGACTAAATTATAAATTCATGGTAGTCACTGACCATTAAAATCAGATATACCATTCAAATTATATTACAAGAATAGACTAATGTAGTAGCGTTAGCAATTAATAAACAGCAAAGATATGTCAAATGTAACATTATTTCTAAAATAACAATGTCAATATTTATTATCTCCACAAATCAATGATACCTTGCCCATAAATAATTATATTTAAGGAAACAAATAATAATCGTCAAATGGTTATGGTAAATGCCAAAAAATTATGTGTTATGTTAATCCTATTTAGCGTAACATTCTTTTCCGAGGCTCAGACTTTCGGTATAAAAGCAGGAATGACATTATCTACGGTGTTAGCTAAAAATGATAGTGTTACATTCAGTGATAATTACAAAATACGCAACGGGTTTCATGGAGGACTAACCACTGAAATTCAAATAGGTGATTTTGTTTCGATTGAAACTGGTGTAATGTTTTCAACCAAGGGTTATTTGGTTAGAGAGCAGCAGGTAAGTCAGGGCGTTACGAAAGAAACTCAACCGAGTCTTCATCTTTTATATTTTGACATTCCTATAGTGTTAAAATCATGGTTTGGTTCTGATAAAAAAAGGACCTTTGGCATGCTAGGACCCTACATTGGAATGGGATTAAAAGGGAAATATATAACAAAAAAAACTAGCAACGGAGCAACAAAAATTATTAAAAAGAATGTCGAATGGGGAAGAAATAGAAAATCTGATTTAAAACGACTAGACTATGGTATTAATATAGGCGTTGGTGTTGAACTTAATACCATTCAAATTTCTGCCTCCTACCAATACGGACTATCTAATGTTATGAACATATCAAGTGGTAGTTTGAAAGTTAAAAATCGTAGTGCACAAATTTCAATAGCGTATAAATTTACAAATAATTTTTAGAAAGGTAAATCTACTACCACAACCGACTCACTTATTTCTTCAAGATTTCAATTTCAACACGTCTATTCTGCGCAGACTTAAAATGTTCTTTTGGATACAACATTTTTTTTGCCCCCCAGCCTTTTACTTTAATTCTTGTAGCATCTATTCCAGTATCCACTAAATATCTTTTTAACAGCAATGCTCTCTCTTCAGACAGTCGTTTTTCATTTCCTTTTATTATAACGTTCTTTCTATTCAATGTATAATATTTATCACTACCTTTTTTAAGCAAAAAGATATCTCCTTTAAATTTTCCATTTGTATGCCCATGAATGGCAATTTTAACAGATGGGTTTGTTTTAAGGAAGTCACTAAGAGATGCTAAATCTTTCCGCGCTTTTGATTTTAGAATGGCGGAGCTTTTATGAAAAAGTAAGTTATCAAACACAACGAAATCTCCAATTTCAGCCTTTTTCAGTTCTTCAGTACTCGCTATATTCTCTGTCTCAATAGACATATTATCTCCTCCAATAGGCTTATTGGGTTTTTGCTTTTTTTCTTTTCTTTTCTTTCTCCTACTTTTTTGTTTCTTCCTTTTCTGCTGCTTTTCGTTGGGTTTCGTTTTTGGCTCGGGAACACTAATGACTACCTCTTTAGTAGTCCGTTGCGATAATTTTTCATCAGCATTCGTATCATCAAAAATATTTTCTATGTTTTTTTTACTATCAATAGTTTCATCGTCAATAGCAATACTATTTTCAACATCATGTTTGCTGCCGACCGTAAAAACCCAAACATCATCAAATAATCCATACCTTTGGATTTTTCTTGTTATTTTGAAAGCACGTCTTCTTCTTTTAAATCGATGTACATATACATAGAACAAGTCTCTACCCTCATTAAAAAAATATCTTCCATTAAAGCCTTTTTTCAAAGCATACAAAACATATCTTTTCGCATTTTTCTCATCTTTAAATGCACCAATCACAATGTAATTTCCATTTTCAATTACAGCCGCACTTAATTCGGTGCTACTATTAGAAATAGAACTAGAAAACTGATGTTTATTATTTGCAAATGTTGAAACAATAAGAAGTGATGAAAAAAATGCAATGACAAACCATCTTGGTATCATAAGTCACTAGGATTTTTAGTTAATTTAAAAATATTAAATAAAAAAATAATTAATGGTCTAAAGATAATATATTTTTGTTATTTAATTTTAAAAAACATGAAGATAATCGCAATCGGTAGAAATTATGCTGCACATATAGCAGAGTTAAACAATGAAAGACCCAATGAGCCTGTCATATTTATGAAACCAGACACCGCTCTTTTGAGAAACAATGCCCCATTTTATTACCCAGATTTCAGCAATGATATTCACTATGAAGTTGAAGTATTATTAAAAATAGACAAGCATGGAAAAAATATAGCAGAGAAATTTGCACATAAATATTATAAGGAAATAGGTGTTGGCATTGATTTCACGGCAAGGGATCTACAATCCAAAGCAAAGGAAAAAGGTCTTCCGTGGGATTTGGCAAAAGGATTTAATGGGTCTGCGCCAATATCTGAGTTTTATCCGATCAGCAATTTTGATGACATCAATAATCTAAAATTTTCTCTCAAGGTAGATGGGGAAGCAAGACAAGAAGGCAACACCCAATTAATGCTTTTTAATTTTGATTATATCATCTCCTATGTGTCCAAGTTTTTTATGTTAAAAAGAGGAGATATTATTTTCACAGGAACACCAAAAGGTGTGGGCCCTGTGACAATCGGCAATAGACTTGAAGCATTCATTGAAAACCAAAAACTTTTAGACTTTGAAATCAAATAGATTAGTAACTGCAATCATTCTTATTTTTTCGTATTGTTCATTACATGCTCAAAATGGAGAAGAAAACTATTATCTTTTTCCAATCAAACCTGGCCAAAAGAATTTTCTAACTGGTACGATGGGTGAATTACGTTCCAATCACTTTCATTCTGGCATCGACATCAAAACTGATGGTGTAGAAGGTCTTCCGGTTTTTGCTGCGGCAGATGGACATATCGCAAGAATAAAAATTGCACATGGTGGCTATGGCAATGCGCTATATATGTTGCACCCAAACGGTACTACTACAGTATATGCTCATCTGAGGGAATTTAAAGGAAAACTAGGAGACTACATCAGAAGTGCGCAATACAAAAAGGAAAGTTTCACAATAGAACTCTTCCCTTCGAAAGGTCAATTTTCGTTCAAAAAAGGAGATATACTTGCTTATTCAGGAAATAGTGGCTCTTCTAGCGGTGCACATTTACATTTTGAAATAAGAGATAAAAATCAAAAGGTATTGAACCCAATGTCCTATGATTTCAATGAAATTGATGATAATATACCGCCTGCTATTCTAAAAGTTGCCATCGAACCATTGGAAATCAATGCAAGGGTAAATGATGAATTTAGGAGAAGAGAGTTTGTACCAATACAAAAAGGGAATACCCTCCAGCTCAACAAAAAAATAACCTTGACTGGTACACTTGGCTTTGAAGTTTTAACCCATGACAAACAATCTAATAGTCGTAATAAAAACGGCGTACAGCTTATTGAATTTTACTTTGATGACCAACTAGTTTTTAAGCAGGAAATCAACATTTTCTCCTTTGCAGAAACTCGGAATATTTTGGCGTTGATAAATTTTGAGGTAATGAAGAAAAACAGATCCAAATTCAATAAACTTTACATTGACGATGGAGGAAAGTTAAGCATCTACAAAAAAAATGTTAATAAAGGGAAAATAACAATTAAGGATACATTAGAGCACACCGTCCAAATCAATTTGACAGACACTTATAAAAATAAAACAAGTTTGTCATTTAAAGTACAGGGCGAAAAAGAGCCTAGTCATAAAAGGGTGACTACTAAATATTCGAGTAGAAATAATATTTTGAATAATACGCTTATACTCAAAGCGCCTGTTAAAAAAGACCAAAGTCCCTACGCAACTGTCTATGCCAAAAGGATGAAATATGAATTGACACCAGCATATGTTGAAAACAATGAAGCGGTTTATTTATGGAACTTAAAGTATGCATTGCCTGACTCTGCAGACATTTGTGACGACAAAATATATTATGATTTTGATGCGATGATTCCTTCAGGTGTAGAATTTAATTTTTATAACAAGAATTTCAACCTCTTCTTCCCTAAAAAGGCATTGTTTGACACACTTTACTTAACCTCAGGTTATAAGATGAAAGGCGAGTTAGAGGTTTTCAAAATAGGCGATGTTTCCTCACCTATCAGAAAACATATTACGGTAAATCTAAAACCTAAAGAAACGTATGCAGATAAAAAACGAACTGCCGTTTACAGCTATCCTGGAAAGGGTTATATCGGCGGAAAGTGGAAGGGCAATGAGATTTCATTTACCACAAGAGATTGGGGAAAATATACTTTGCTAACAGATTCTAAAAAACCTACCATTAATCCAATTAAAGTCAACAAGAACGAGTTGCGCTTTGTCATTAAAGATGACCTATCGGGCATTAAAGACTATCGATTAACAATAGATGGACACTGGGTATTAATGAAATACGACTACAAGAGAAAACTACTATGGTCTGAGAAAAAAAATGCCAAAATTCCTTTTGCAGGAAAGGTTAGGCTGGTTATTAGGGATAATGCGGGGAATAGCAAAATATATACGAGCACTTTGTAGTAAATTAAATAACAAGCAGACATCAACATTAAACAATAAGAATTATGAAATTAAAAGCAGGAGATAAATCACCCAATTTTGCAGGAGTAGATCAAAATGGAAACAGCATTAAGTTAGCTGATTTTAAAGGGAAGAAGTTGGTATTGTTTTTTTATCCAAAGGACAATACACCAGGCTGTACTGCCGAGGCATGTAACCTAAGAGATAATTATAGCGCACTGAAGAAACAAGGCTATGAGGTAGTGGGTATCAGCAAAGATCCAGAAAAATCACACCTGAAGTTTATTGATAAATTTGAACTACCTTATAACCTGATTGCTGATACAGATTTAAAAATTCATGAACAGTTTGGGACATGGGTGGAGAAATCAATGTACGGAAGAAAATATATGGGCACCGCTAGAACCACATTTATCATTGATGAAAAAGGAGTTATAGAAGAAGTCATCGAAAAAGTAAAAACTAAGGATCATACTGCACAAATATTAAAATAGAAATTATTTGGCATGATTTTCGAATCTTTTCTATCAGTAATGCTTGTGAAAGGCAATTGATAAAAGTTACAAAAACATATCGTCTACTACTGATTATTCTGATTGTACTCTTACAATCGTCAAACACTTTTGCACAAAAAAACCAACAAAAGCTTCCTGAAAAGACAAGAATTTTATTTCTATTAGATGCCTCAGGAAGTATGTTAGGAAAGTGGGAAAAGACTACTCGTATTGTAGCAGCCAAAAAACTATTATCAGATTTAGTCGATTCATTGCAAGTAAATACCAAGCTAGAATTAGGACTTCGTGTCTATGGACACCAATTTCATCGGCGGTTTCAAAACTGCAAAGACACAAAGTTAGAAGTTTCGTTTAGGCAAAAGAACCATGCATCAATTAAGCAAAAATTAAGAGCGTTACAACCACAAGGAACTACCCCCCTCGCCTATTCACTTGAGCAAGCTGCCAGTGATTTTCCAGATAAAAACAATGTTAGAAATATCATCATTATTATTACCGATGGCATAGAATCATGTGATGGTGATCCATGTGCCGTGTCATTAGCTTTACAAAAGAAAAATGTATTCTTAAAACCATTTATCATCGGTATTGGGATGAACAAAAGTTTCGAAAAAAACTTCGAATGCCTCGGTAAGTTTTTTGATGCTACTGATATTCGTCAATTCAGAAAGGTATTAAACAAAGTTATCCAACAAACACTCAATGAAACAACCGTTAGTGTGGAGCTACTAGATGAACAAAACAAACCAACAGTGTCCAATATTAATGTTTCGTTTATTAACAATATGACACATGAACCAGTGTATGATTTTGTGCATTTCAGGGATAGCCAAGGAAGACCTGATTCTGTGGAAATTGATGCTGTGCTTGGATATGACCTCATGGTGAATACACTGCCTCCTGTGGTGAAAAGGAATGTAAATATCGTACCAGGAAGACATAATGTGTTAAAAATAAAAGCACCGCAAGGAAACCTACAATTCATTCAACCAGGCTACAGTGAATACAACGGCGGTGTAAATATCATTGTTAGAAAAAATAAAAAGCACAAAACCATCAATAATCAACATATCAAAATAACCCAAAGATACTTGACAGGAATCTATGATGTTGAAATTCCTACACTACCGAGAATATACATGAGAGGAATAAAAATAACTGCAGGTGCCACTAAAAAAATAATAATTCCTGGACCTGGCGTATTAAATATCTATGCCAGTAATGATGGTTATGGCAGTATTTATAGAATTAACAAAGATGGTCAACAGCAGTGGGTGAAAACGCTGAAAAACAATCAACTCAGGCATTCATTTCCCATCCAACCAGGAAAATACAAACTGGTATTCAGGGCTGACAAAG
>CAYRIF010000009.1:0-26649 GCA_964424205.1 uncultured Roseivirgaceae bacterium
GATTAAACCTAGGGAAAGATAAGAACGGTATACCAACTCTTTTTCTTAGAAATTCAAGAAATCCGGTACTGTGGGAGATTGATGGGGTGAGAACAGAAATCCCCCCTCCAATTGATATTAGCCGTATTTTGGATATAGTAGTAATTAAATCCCTAGCAGGGCTCATAACATATGGATCAGAGGCTAGCGGCGGCGTAGTTCTGATAACGACCAAAAGTGCTAGCATGGTTAGAGATGTATATGCAAAAAATAACCCATATACCAACAAAGAATATTACAAAGAAAACGCAGTACCTTACCAAAATTCAATTTCAGAAGAATCCAATTATTTAATACCACTCACATCACAAGCAACACCACTAGGGGCATTTAATACATATAAAAAGATATTACCAACTTATCAAAACAATTCTACTTTTTACTTAGATGCTGCAGAACTATTTCTAGATAAATACAATAGTAAAGAATATGCTGACACCGTATTCAAAGACTTGGAAAAACAAATACCAGATAATGCCGAAATTCTAAAAGCAATCGCATACATCTATCAAAGTAGAAACTTACATACTGAGGCTTTAAAAACTTACAAAAATATTATCCATTTAAGACCTAATCACGCTCAATCCTATAGAGATATAGCCAACACATATAGCGATCTTAATCAATACAAGCAAGCTTGGAGAACATATGTATATTACTTTAGTAAAGGGTTTGAATTTGAAAATAATAATATCGGCGATATTATGTATAGAGAGATGGAAATGCTGTATAAGACAAAAAAGGAGCGCATAAATCTAAAAGAATCCTTTATTGCAAGATCAGATTCTTTTTATATATCAAAACCTGATGTAAGGGTGGTCTTTGAATGGAATACTTCTGAAGCTGAATTTATTCTGGAATTTGTTAACCCACAAAAGCAATCCTTCAATATTGAACATTCTTTAGATAAAGATGAAGCACTAATTCTTGATGAAAAAATAAAAGGCTATTTCTCAAAAGAATTTAATATAGAGAAGATTACAGATGGTGATTGGCTTATTAATATTGAGTACTTAGGCAATAAAAAACATGAACCTACCTACCTGAAAATGACAACCTATACTAATTGGGGGAAGCCAAATCAAAAGGAAGATATAAGGTTATTTAAACTCAATAAAAAGGATATAAAATTTCAACTCGCTAAGCTGAATAAAAACAATACAAGTAACAATTCCACATCGTATAACACCACCCAGCGATAAAATATAGTTTGAGAAGGTAGCATTAGCAGAAAGGAAAAATTATGTCCAACTCTTGGTTGGTAATGTTACCTTCCTGACAAACTACTTTATTTTTGAGTTTCGCCAACAACTACGAATATCTTTTCAAAAATCATTCATCAAAAAGCATAAAAAATTTGCATTACTAAAATTAATATGTTTACTTTGCAATACAAAGTACTTTTAAAATAGATGAAAAAAGAAATAAAATACCGCAATGACCTCACAGAGATTCGATCCATGATGGAGCAATCCTCAAGGTTTATCTCACTCAGCGGCCTTTCCGGAGTATTCGCTGGTGTATATGCACTGATTGGTGCGTACCTAGCCTATAAGATTAGCAATTATGAGTTTAGCCTCAATGCTTATACGCGTGTCATCAATCTTTCACAAAGTATGGTCAAGCAACTCATCTTGGTATTCCTAGTGGTTTTGGTGTTAGCAATCAGTACCAGCATTCTAATGACCACCAGAAAAGCTAAAAGAGATGGACATAAAATCTGGAGTGTCGGCGCAAAAAAACTGATGACTAGTTTGTTTATTCCCTTGATTACTGGTGGTTTGGTGATATTGATTTTCCTGAATCATGGTTTCATTGGTATTGCTGCTCCCCTCACCTTGATATTCTATGGGCTGGCGTTAATCAATGCAAGTAAATATACTTTAACAGATATTCGGTACTTAGGGTTTTCAGAAATTGTATTAGGTTTGATTGCAAGCTATTACATAGGTTACGGGTTGATTTTTTGGGCAATTGGATTTGGTGTTTTACACATCATATATGGTACTGCCATGTATTTTAAAAATGAGCGATAACTGTGAAAAATATACTCGCACAATTTAACAAGGCATTTGAAAACAGGATCAGGCTGGGTGTCATGTCGGTACTGATGGTTAATGACACGGTGAACTTTAACACCCTAAAGGAATTATTAAACGTAACCGACGGGAACCTAGCGAGTCATTTGAAAGCATTAGAAAAACTAAAATATATCAATATGAAAAAAGAATTTATAGGAAGAAAACCAAATACACGGTATAGTGTTTCGGCTGCTGGCAAGAAAGCATTCGTCGCACATATCAATGCACTTGAAAACTTAATTAAAACTAAATAATATATTTTTTTATCCATTTACTTTGTGATACAAAGTACTTTTAAATAAAAAACCATGAAAAAGACAGACCTCATATTAATTATCAGTACCATCGTTTATAGTTTGCTATTCTATGAACAAGAGATTGGCATCAACCTCACCTTATTCAACCTCATTTTGGTAGGTGGTTTATTATTTATAAAACCAGAAATACTAAAAAATAAAATTGCATTGTTCGTATTACTTGGCACTATCATTAGTGCAGTTAATGTGACAATGCAAAATACGCTATTAGCCATCATTTTGAATATTTTTTCATTGATTACACTGGCAGGTTTGAGTATAAACCCAAAAAGTTCGCTACTCATAGCAACCGTAAACTCCGTGTACTCATTTTTCACTTCCATCCTACTCAGGCTTATTGAAAAAATAGAAGCAAAGAATACAATGAACTTGGGATTCATGGGTAAAGTTACTTTTCAAAAAATAAAGATGGTATTAATACCGCTCGTGGTCATTAGTATATTCATTTCACTCTATGCTTCTGCCAACCCACTGTTTCAGTCATTGATTGACAAAATGAACCTAGATTTTATCTCATGGCAGTGGGTCCAGTTTACGGCTATTGGCTTCTTGGTACTGTTTGGTTTCTTTTATCAATCACACATTCCTGCACTAAGTGATGCAGACAGGTTAGCTGAAAACAACCTGACTAGAATTCATAAAACAAAGCCATTTAGTAACTTCATTGGTTTAAAATATGAATACAAAACCGGTTGGATATTATTGTTACTACTGAATCTATTATTACTTGTTTTCAACGGTTTAGATATTAATTTCCTACTATTTAACGAAACGCCCGTACAGGTACAGTCGGATTACCTACACCAAGGGGTAAACACACTAATCACCTCCATCATTCTAGCCATCCTAGTAATCCTATATTATTTCCGACGCAATCTCAATTTTTATAAAAACAATAAGGGGCTTAAGGTTCTAGCCTATCTATGGGTCATCCAAAATATTGTTTTAATCATCACCACCTTGGTCAAAAATGCCAATTACATCACCCATGATGGACTTACTTACAAAAGAATCGGCGTTTATGTATTCCTATTTCTAACATTTATAGGACTTGTCACCACATTCGTAAAAGTCTATAAAATCAAAAGCAATTGGTTTTTGGTTCGGATTAATTCAATCCTTTTCTATGGTATATTCACTATCGGTACATGCTTCAATTGGGATGGCATTATCACCAATTACAATCTCCAAAACAATGAAAATATAGACATTGACTACCTGACGAGTTTAACGGATAGCAACATTCCTCAACTGGTCGATTTGGTCAAAAAAAGAGGCGCTTTCTTCACTGAAAATCAGAGGGTAGCAGTAGAAACCAAAAAGTCCGACTTTCTATACAAGACAGAAAACAAAGGATGGCAATCCTGGAGTTATAGAAACTGGCAGGTAGCACAAATACTAGAATCAACTGACCATGAATAAATTAAATTTAAACAATGTACAGGGGGCTATAGTCCGCAATTCGCTAATACTTGCTGCATTTTCTACCATTACATTTCTCGTCATATTATCTGAACCTGATATGTTTTTTATTGGATTGATATTTGGTGCTGTGATATGCTTTTTTCTTAGCATGTTTGCCTCATTCTTAATATACCTGCCCATTCTACTATATGAAGAGAAAAAGGCGCTAAGCCAAAAGGAATTATTCCAAAAGTACTTACCACTTTTTGTTTTACTGTTCCTCTTCGGTGGTGGGCTATTTGTTCAGGATGACATCACCAACACTGTCCCATTAGCTATGATAATAAGCGCCTACCTGACTTCGGTGTTGGGTTGGTATTTGATTACAAAAAACGTCACTGAAAAATAGAAGACTATGATAAAAACATTTTTTAAAAACATGCTTAGCAACACGCAAATCAATGCATTATTGATGAGCAGCTTACTTTGTACTGTATTGATGCTGGGTCGTATTTACATGGCCCATAATATTACCTACATTTTTCTTGGCTGGAATTTATTCTTAGCATGGGTGCCTACCTACTTTGCTGCCCGACTGAAAAACCATGTGTACAACAACAAGTTTAAGTACTGGAAATACACCTTGCTGTACGTGCTTTGGTTATTATTTTTTCCAAACTCGCCATACATCATCACTGATTTGATACATATTCAGGGCAATCACAACAGCATCAATTGGTATGATTCCTTATTAATTTTCTCCTTCGCTTTTACTGGACTTAGTACTGGTGTTTTATCATTGCACTGGATTCAACAGGCTTCAAGTAGGGCATTTAATAATATCATTGGATGGGTCATAACTATTACTAGTTCATTACTAGCTGGATTTGGTGTCTATGCAGGAAGGATGCTTCGTTGGAATAGCTGGGATTTACTTACCAACCCGATGAACCTACTGCAGGAAGCAATGGCACAAGTAAATAACCAGACCGCACAAAGCATGACACTTGCTTTCGGCTTATTTATATTGAGTATTTACCTCGTATTATTTCACATTTCCAAATCACCAAAACATCATGAATAGCATTACAAAAAGCCTTCGAAGTTTCAAACACGCCATCAAAGGCGTTGTATTTGTCATCAAAAATGAAAACAACTTTCGGATTCATTTATTTGCCACACTACTGGTCATTGTCACTGGTTTTTTTATAAAATTCAGCCTAAAGGAGTGGCTGGTCATGACATTATTGATTGGCTTGGTATTAGTCACAGAAATCATCAATACCGCCATTGAAAAACTGGTTGACTTTGTTTCTCCCAGTTATCACCAGAAGGCAGGTATTGTCAAGGATATCAGTGCTGGTGCAGTGTTAGTGGCTGCACTGGTGGCGCTCATTGGTGGCCTCATTATTATCTTACCCAAAATAAACTTTACACTTTAAAACAAATTATTATGCAAAATTTAACATTATTCGAAAAATTTAATCTTTGGATTCGAAATTCCATTACCATTAAATTGCTTTCTATTGGAATCTTAATTCTGATCATGCTCATTCCAACTAATATGATAGAATCACTCATTAGTGAGCGACAATATACCAGAGAAGCTGCCATCAACGAAGTGAGTAGCAAATGGGGGGAAGCTCAAACCGTCACTGGACCGATACTTACTGTTCCCTTCTATACCTACCATACAGAAGTGAAAGATGAAAAAAGAACAATTATAAAAGTCAAAGAATATGCTCATTTTCTACCTGATAAAATAAAGGTTGAAGGAAAAGTAAACCCAGAAATAAGATACAGAGGTATTTATGAAGTGGTTTTGTACAATAGTATTTTGAACTTCTCCGGAGAATTTTCATTTCCTGACTTAAGTGACTGGAAAATAGAAGAGAAAAACATCCTTTGGGATGATGCTTTTGTATCATTGGGAATTCCTGATATGCGAGGCATCAAAGAAAAAATAGTTTTAAATTGGTCAAATGAAAAAGTCTCTTTCAAACCTGGGACTGGCAATTTAAAGATAATTGAGGCTGGGCTTCATACTAAAGTCAACATTAAAAAAACTGATAGTATAAAGTCAAGTTATCCTTTTACTTTTTCTCTGAACCTTAATGGAAGTAGGAGTTTGAATTTCATTCCTGTTGGTAAAGAAACGCTGGTTGAACTTGAATCAGACTGGGACAACCCAAGTTTTAACGGAGCATTCTTGCCAAATGAAAGATCCATAACCAAAGAAGGTTTTAGCGCCAAATGGAAAGTTTTTGATTTAAATAGAAATTACCCGCAAAAATGGAGGAGTACTGTTACTGCTCCCAATTTTTACGCTTCATCCTTTGGATTTGACTTACGTTTACCAGTTGACCAGTACCAAAAATCTATACGATCAGCCAAATATGGTGTGATGTTCATTGTACTGACTTTTCTTATTTTCTTTTTTGTAGAAATCAAAAACAAAAAACGCATTCACCCTTTTCAATACATTCTTGTCGGGCTTGCAGTAAGTATATTCTACACATTGCTTTTAGCTTTGTCCGAGCATATAGGTTTCAATTTAGCATATTTGGCAGCGGCATTCGGTATAATAATTTTAATAACTACATACTCAATCTCTATTTTTAAAGATAAAAGATTGAGTGGTATTATGTTTGGAATTCTAGTTATCCTTTTCATATTTATGTTTACCATTATTCAGATGCAAGATTATGCATTGCTCATGGGGAGCATTGGGATATTCATTGTTCTTGCCGTTGTGATGTATCTATCCAAAAATATCGATTGGTATGCCTCATCAGAAAGGAAAGAACTAGAATAAAAAATAGTGGTAGCGTTATTTTGTCAAAATAATGCTACCACTTCATTTTATAAAGAAGTACTCTAATCTAAAAATCAAACCGATAATTCACCTTAATCGTACCCCCCCAATTGGTTTGCTGAACATCTTGGTTGAAATTATTGGTGACCACTAGGTAAATATTAGACAATGGTTTGTACTCACTTGGCTATAAAGTGCAAATAGAATATTTATAATCTCCACCTCAAATTACCCCTAATCAATCCTATCAATCACCGCTTTACGATACGACTTACCGATAGATAACTTTACGTCATTTTCCAATACAACTTGGTTGCCATCAATCAATTTTAACTTGTCAAAATTGATGACATAAGATTTATGAATTCTTAAAAATTGTTCAGGTAATTTCTCTAAGAAACCAACAAGCGTTTGTGGCACAAGCACCATTTGATTGGTATAAATCTTGACGTAATTTCCAAAAGCCTCAACGTGATTGATTTCATCAAACAATAACTTGATGAGTTTTTTATCACTCTTTACAAAAATAGATTGACTAACCTCTTCTTTTTGCACCACAGTCACTTCGGGTGATTCCACTGTTTTTTTCTGAACTTTCATCACCGCCTGCAGAAAACGCTCTAGTGAAAAAGGCTTCAGTAAATAATCAGTAACCGACAGCTCAAACCCCTCTATTGCATATTCAGGGTAGGCAGTTGTTATAATCACTTCCGGACGATGTTGCATGGTTTTCAAAAGACTCAGTCCTGATAACTTTGGCATATTAATATCTAAGAACAGCAAATCAACAGGCTGATTTTGGAGCACTTCCATCACCTCAAATGCATCCTTGCACGAAGCCACCAAGGTCAGCGTAGGAATCTCCTCAATATAACTCTCCAAAATTTGACGTGCAATTGGCTCATCATCTGCTATAATACATTGTAAAATCTTCATTATTAAAAAACAAGGGTTAATTCAATACTATACCGTTCTTTGGTTTCTTCTATTTTCAGTTGATGTTTTTCTGGATACATTAAATCTAAACGTTTCTTAGCGTTTTGTAATCCAATGCCACTTTTTCCTTTTTCTAAGTCCTTCTCTTTCAAACTAACTTCATCAATTGAATTGACGCACTTAAATATTAGTTTTTCAGCATTCACATGCAAGTCCACCAACACTTTACTTATGTTACTTTTGTTTGTTCCCAGGTGCTTGAATGCATTTTCCACAAACACAATAAGCAACATGGGGGCAATACTACATGCCTCCATCTTCCCTTTGCAATTAAACTCAATATCAGTTTGATCTTCTAGTCTAATTCTCTCCAATGATACATAATTTTCTAAGTATTGAATTTCCTTTTCAATTGGCACAAACAATTCTTTTGTATCGTACAAACTATACCGCAGCAGGTCTGACAGTTTCAACATCAAATCAGGCAACTTATCAGATTTCACAACTGATAATCCATATAGATTATTTAACGTGTTAAATAGAAAATGCGGGTTAAGTTGCGCCTTCAATAATTTCAACTCTGCCTCTTTTTCTTGCTGCCTTCGCTCAAAACTATCACGCGCAATTTTGATGGCTGCACCAAAAAATACTGATAAAAACATTACTCCTGAAAAATTGACAAACATTTTCCATTCAAAATCTTGCGCTAAGGTATCAGAAATAAAATACACCGCAATAGCCGTCCAAATCAATATGTTTACCACAAACAAAATGGTAAAAACAATCGGCTTTCTTTTAAAGTAAGGAAGGATAAAAAAGTTGTTTATATATATGGAAGGAGCTAGCAGCGCCATCGCAAAAATGGCTGCTACAAATTTATTCTCCGCCTGAATAGTTCCTAACAAAATGATAAATAAGCACGACCAAATAAATACATTCTGTATAACTCTATTGTCTATCCAACGATCAATTTTTGACATTTTTCTTCTTTAATAATTTTTTCAAAAGTAGTCTTTTTTAATAATTCTCATGCTTTTTAGTGATGACCGGTGCTCTTTTCCATTTGAACAGTTCCTTTTTACTGATATGAAGGGTTATAGCGCTTTATCATCTCCCCATCGCCATACATCATTCTTTTTTTTGTTCCACCATTGGTTTGAACAGTTTTGAAGCATCAATTTAAAATTCACATTAACAATTAAACAAAATAGATATGAAAACTTTAAAAATAATTACACTCGCATTTTGCTTGCTAATACAAGGCATTGCATTCAGTCAAGACAACAAATTACAAGTCATCAAAGAAAAATATGATGCCACTCTAAAGGAACGAAACAAAGGAGTTGCCATCTTGGTTAAAAAAGACAATCGTACACACACTGCTAGCATAGGGAATTTTAACCTAACAGCACATAGCGTATTTAATATTGGTAGTGCCACCAAAACATTCACTGCAATCCTTTTGATGCAAGAAGTAGAAAAAGGAACTATAAAACTGACCGATAGCATTGGCACTTACTTAACGCCAATCAAAAATGTAGATGGGTCGCTATCTATTCAAGCGCTAATGACACACGAAAGTGGCATTGCAGAAGTGATTGGAAGAAATATTGAAGAAACTTTCTATGCTAAAAGTGACTCCCTGTATACAGTTCAACTGCTCAATCATGTAAGTGAAAATGACCCTGAAATGGTTGGGAAGTATGATTATTGTAATACAAATTATTTTTTATTAGGGAAAATAATAGAAAAAATAACAGACCAAAGCTATTTTGACCTATTAAGAGAGCGGATTTTCATTCCTCTAAAAATGGATAAAACTTATCCATATGTTTATAAAAACATATCAAACCTAGCCACTCCCTATCATGAAGAAAAGGATGTAACAGAATATTTAGACTACCGGTATTTTGCCAACATTGCCTATGCCGCAGGTAGCATCGCCTCTACCCTAACAGATATGGAAAAGTTTTATACTGCATTATTTGAAACAGATATTCTATTACAAAAAGAGACCGTAAAAACAATGATGAACGCAGGGAACGAATTTTACGGATTAGGCATCATGAAGTCGGAAAGTGATGGTGTAAAATACTATGGACACGGTGGCAATAACATTGGTTACGCATTTAGAAATTCATATGATCCCATTTCTAAAGACCTATTTCTAATATTCTCAAACACTAAAAATATTCCGCTAAAAGCAACACTCAAAAAAGATGTATTTTCTGTGCTAACAAGCAAAGAGATAAACAAAGCATTAGGTGGCATTTCAGCTAAAAATATGAAACGGTTCGCAGGGAAATACCTATTAAAAGAAGCTAATCTGACATTCGAAATTATAAAGGAAGGTAATAAATTATTTCTATCAGTTGAGGCTCAAGGCATTAAAAGTTTGCTCACCCAAACGAACGAAACTACGCTGACCGATAGTACCGTAGGCGCAACTATAGAATATTTGGAGGGAGAAGAAGACTTATTAAAATTTAGTCAGAATGGATATGAAACAAAACTTCATCGCATTAATGCTGATGAGCCATCTAAATAAGTTACTACGCCATGGTCTGTGTCTCCACAGACTATATCACAACTTCAAAAAATAGTCTATGAGGACACAGAAAATGGATAAAAAACTACGCCATGGTCTGTGTCTTCACAGACCATATCGTAACTTCAAAAAGTGGTCTATGAGGAGACAGGACATGGATAAGAGACCAGGACATAAGACTTAGCACATTGTACTTAACACATAAGACATACAAAAAAATGAAACTAGACATTCAAAACGTATCCAAGCGATACAACAAAAACAAATACGGCATAAAAGATTTTTCCATCACGATAGAAAAAGGAATACTAGGACTACTCGGACCAAACGGTGCAGGAAAATCCACCTTACTAAAAATGATAGCAACCGTAAGCAAGCCAACAAACGGATCTATTATTTTAAACAAAAATAACATTGTAAAAGATGCCAATTATATGCGGCAACAGTTAGGGTTTCTCCCACAAGATTTTGGTGTATATCCAAACCTAAATGCCTATGAATTTTTAGAATACATGGCAGCGATGAAAGGGCTAGGCGGGAAGAATTTAAGAGCTAGAATCACACAATTACTAGAAGGCTTAAACTTAATAGATGCGGCAGACAAGCCGATAGGAAGCTATTCTGGGGGAATGAAGCAGCGTGTGGGCATTGCTCAAGCACTATTAAACAATCCAAAAATCGTTATTTTCGATGAACCCACAGTGGGTTTGGATCCTGAAGAGCGTATTCGATTTAGAAATTTGATTTCAGACTTAGCCAATGACTGCATCGTCATATTATCGTCGCATATTGTTTCAGATATTGATGCCATTGCAGATGAGGTTGCCATTATGAAAAATGGGGAACTGCTGACCAAAGGTCATCAAGAAAATATCATAAAATTGGTGGTAGGAAAAGTATTTGAAACAAGCATTGACAAAGGAGAATTGTCAGATTTTAAGGCTAACCAAATAATAGTGAGCACCAAACGGAAGCAAGAAAAGTTATTGGTGAGGTATATTTCTGATTGCCCAATTGAAAATTCCATTCCTAAGGAAGCAAACCTAGAGGATGCCTACCTATACGTAACTAAAAATTAATACCAAAATCTAACTTCAATACTCATGAACTCATTCCTAACAACCGTGAAATTCGACTACCTGCAACGAACGAGAAGCTATGCATTTCTAATCACATTATGCATCAGTTTAGCGACAGCTTATACCTTTGTTCCAGAACCAAATGCCGCCTATTCCACCATCAGAATTGGCAATTATCAAGGCGTTTATAATGCCGCTTGGTTTGGTTATGTAACCGCCATCATGACCGCTTCATTTTTATCCTTAATCGGATTTTACTTGGTAAATAGCAGCATCAAAAATGATCAAGACACAAAAGTTGGGCAAATCGTTTCCGCTACAAAATTTACAAACTTCAAGTACTTGCTATCCAAGGTGTTGAGCAATTTTTTAGTACTGATCACCATTGGCATAACCGTTTTTGGCATGAGTATTTCCTTGTTCTTTTTGTACAATGACGGCTTTACTTTTGAAATATTATCCTTTGTGAAACCATATGTTTTTATCACGTTCCCAGCGCTGTTTGTTATTGCCGCATTAGCCATTCTTTTTGAGGTCATTTTAGGAAGGTTTTCTATCATTCAAAATGTTGCTTTCTTCTTCTTATTCACAGCCTCCATGACATTTTTTATGGCTCATCAGGTAAGTGCTAATTATGATATTTTTGGCGGAAAAATTGTCACCACACAAATGGAAGCACAAGTGAATGCAATACTACAATCCAAAGAATATGCAAGTCTATCTATTGGTTTTACTAACGGCCCAACGCCTAAAAAATTCTACTTCAGCGGCATTGATTTTCCGATGTCATTTATTCTAAGTCGTTTATTATGGATGCTTTTAGGAATCATATTAATCGCCATTACCGCTCCGTTTTTTCACAGGTTTAATATAAAAGAAAGGGTATCGACAAAAAAAACAGAAACAGTTATTAAAGAACAGAAAACAACCAAAGAGATTCTTCTATCAGACTTACCAAAATCACAAATCAATTATGGCATTTTTCCTTTGCTAAAAACAGAGTTATTGCTACTTTTCAGACAAGGACAAAAATGGTTATGGCTTTTAAATCTAGGAGGCATGCTATTTTTAGCATTCCTGTCCATCAACATTGCTCATCAGATTATCCTACCCATCCTTTGGTTTTTCCAAGTGAGTAGGCTTGCGGCACTTACCACCAAAGAAGTCAGCAACCATGTGCACTATTTTGCATGCTCGTCTTACAAACCATTGAGCCGCTTATTGACTTCTCAATTGCTAGCAGGAATAATATTGATGGTTTTTCTAGCAACTCCATTAATCCTACGACTAGGTTTGATGGTAAATTACTCTGGAGTACTTTCAGTTATTTTTGGTGGAGTTTTTATTGTACTATTTGCAGCAATACTAGGCATACTAACCAAAGGAAAAAAACTGTTTGAGGTGCTATTTTTCATGCTCACCTATGCAAACATCAACGGTATCCAATGCTTAGATTACTTTGGTGCAACAGGTCAGAATATAAGTTATGTTTTAGTGTTAATATTAGGTTTCGCTAGCATAAGTTTTTTTGTACGAAAGTATGAGATGAACAGGTAATGTCAATTTTTACTATTTTTTTTGACATAAAGTATAGCTTTCTGTCAAATTCCTCAGTAAACAATATATCCTTTTAATTCAACAAATTCCTCTGTATATTTGTATATAAATCAGAAATTAGGTAGAATATAACAAATTATGAAAGTATTGCTAGAGATAAAGGATAACAAAGCATTTCACTTAATCCAAGTGCTTAAAAGTTTGCCGTATGTAAAAACAAGACAATTGACGGATGCTAAAGCACAACTAATGAGTGAACTCCGAGAGGCTGCGGAAGAGATAGAATTGATTAGAAAAGGAAAAAAGAAAGTGCGCAATGTTGAAGATTTTTTAAATGAATTATAGTGTTAAGTCGATTGAGGTTTTTGAACGTCAAGCAAAGCGGCTAATTAAAAAATATCCTTCATTAAAGGCAGAGTTATTTGATCTATCCAAACAACTCAAAGAAAATCCAAATAAAGGAACAGCAATTGGTAAAAGTTGCTACAAAATACGACTAGCTATAAAATCAAAAGAGAAAGGAAAATCTGGTGGCCCAAGAGTAATCACCAATTTTATGGTTTGATAATATCATTTACTTACTCTCCATTTATGACAAGTCAAATAAAGAAAATTTGACGGGTAAAGAACTACTAGAACTTTTGGGATTTGTTACAAATTCATAAATATTTCAACCATGTAGGACATTAATAAACATTCACATTTGCTTTATTTCAAAAAAATTATTGATATTTGAGCCTAATTTTTAAAAATAAACTCAGAGCATGTCCAAGAACCTAGTCATAGTAGAGTCCCCTGCAAAAGCAAAAACCATAGAAAACTATCTCGGAAAAGAATATAAAGTATCCTCGAGTTTTGGACACGTCAGAGACCTACAAAAAGGAAACAATGCCATTGATGTAGAAAATGGCTTTGAACCAACCTATGTAGTATCTCCTGATAAAACAAAAGTAATTAAGGAACTGAAAAAATTAGCCAAAGATGCAGAGACTATCTACCTAGCAAGTGATGATGACCGTGAGGGAGAGGCTATTTCATGGCACTTAAAAGAGGTGTTACAATTAGATAATGCCAAAACCAAGCGAATTGTTTTTAGAGAAATTACAAAAGGTGCCATTCAAAAAGCGATTGAAAATCCAAGGGACATAGACATTGATTTGGTCAATGCACAGCAAGCTCGAAGAATTCTCGACAGGTTGGTGGGGTTTGAACTTTCCCCTATTCTATGGAAAAAAATAAAAACCGGACTTTCGGCAGGAAGGGTACAATCGGTAGCAGTGAGGTTGGTAGTGGAGAAAGAAAGAAGCATTGATGAATTTGTTCCAAAGACTTCCTTCAGAGTGACTGCCCTCTTTAAACTAGATGGTGGAAAAGAATTAGCCGCTGATTTACCCAAAAAATTTGCGACGGAAGAAGAAGTAAATGCCTTTTTAGAAAACTGCATTGGTTCAGATTTTTCTATCAAGGATTTACAAAAGAAACCTGCAAAAAAATCTCCTGCACCACCGTTCACTACTTCTACACTACAACAAGAAGCAAGTAGAAAATTGGGGTACTCGGTATTGCAAACCATGACATTGGCACAAAAACTCTATGAGCAGGGTAAAATCTCCTATATGAGAACTGACTCCGTGAACCTATCTCAAACAGCTATTAAAAGTGCTGCAGATCAAATAAAATCTGCCTATGGCGATGAGTTTTTTGAAGAAAGACATTTTAAAACCAAATCAAAAGGAGCGCAAGAGGCGCATGAGGCCATTAGACCTACCAATTTTTCAGAGAAAGTAGCATCAGACGATAACGGACAGCAACGTTTATATGATTTAATTTGGAAACGAGCCATCGCCTCGCAAATGGCAGATGCGCAATTAGAAAAAACAACGGTAACCATAGATGTCTCTGGTGCTGAAGAAAATTTCATTGCTAAAGGTGAAGTCATCACTTTCGAAGGGTTTTTGAAAGTATATATTGCCTCTACAGATGATGAAAACGAAGACGAAGACAGCAAAGGCATGTTGCCACCTTTGGCAATTGGAGAAGTGTTAGATTTAGACCACATCAAATCTCGCCAGGTATTCACAAGACATCCTGCCAGATTCACGGAAGCGAGCCTGGTAAAGCAACTGGAAGAAATGGGCATCGGTCGTCCGTCTACTTATGCGCCAACCATTACTACCATTCAAAAAAGAGGGTATGTACTGAAAGAATCACGTGAAGGAAGAGAGCGAAAATATCGACAGTTAATCCTTGAAAGTGGAAAAATTTCAGCCACAGACCAAATGGAAAATACTGGAGCAGAAAACAAAAAACTTTTCCCTACCAACATAGCCATGGTTGTAAATGATTTTCTAGTGAAACATTTTACCGATGTTACTGATTACTCTTTCACCGCAAATATAGAGAAGAAATTTGATGACATTGCCGAAGGAAAAGATGAGTGGAATCATATGATTGGTTCTTTTTACAAAAAATTTCATCCGAAAGTAGAAAAAACCGAAACCCTTGATAGATCTGAGGTTGGATCAGTAAAACTAATTGGTATTGACCCTAAATCTGGTAAAAATATTTATGCTAAGCTCGGAAAATATGGCCCGTACGCTCAGATAGGAGAAAATGATGATGCAGAGAAACCAAAATATGCAGGCTTAAGAAACCATCAACTCATTGAAAAACTAACACTAGAAGAGGCCCTCGAATTATTTAAACTACCAAGAGAGGTAGGAGAATTTGAAGACAAAGTAATGATAGCAGCAATTGGCAGGTTTGGTCCCTATATAAGGCATGATGGAAAATTTTGTTCCATTCCGAAAGAATTAGATCCGCATACCATCACAAAAGAAGAAGCCATTGAACTAGTCAAAGCAAAGCAAAAAGCAGATGCTGAGAAATTCATTAAGTCGTTTGATGAAAATCCTGATATACAAGTATTAAATGGAAGATATGGTCCTTATATAAAAGCAGGAAAAAAGAATGTAAAAATTCCAAAAGATAAAGAGCCAAGTGAACTTACGCTTGAAGAATGCCTTACATTAGCGGCGGCTGCTCCTGCAAAAAAAGGAAGAGCTAGGAAAAAGAAATGAAGGACTAGGAATTAGGAACAAGAAATCAGACATAAGGGAAGAATTTTTCATTATTTTTATTTCAAAATAATAGATGAAATCCTATCTTTGCAACCGTTTTAAAGTTTACCCACTTCTGGTGGGTATTTAATTTAATAAATAAGAAATAAACAAAACCAAAATTTTATGGATAATATTATCTACTTAGTTCCTGCTTTAGGCATTTTTGGCCTTATTATAATGGGGATAAAATCTGCTTGGGTTTCTAAACAAGAGACCGGCGATGAAACAATGAATGAACTAACGGGTTACATCGCAGATGGCGCCATGGCATTTCTAAAAGCAGAATGGAAGGCACTCTCCTATTTTGTAGTCATTGCAGGTTTGCTATTAGCCTGGTCTGGTACCACGGTTGAAACCTCAAGCCCTGTTATCGCTATCTCATTTGTAATTGGTGCATTTTTATCTGCTTTTGCAGGTTGGATTGGCATGAACATCGCCACCAAAGCAAATGTAAGAACAACACAAGCCGCTAGAACGAGTTTAGAAAAGGCATTAAAAGTATCATTCACAGGTGGTACCGTCATGGGATTAGGAGTTGCTGGATTAGCAGTACTAGGTTTGGGAACATTATTTATCGTTTTCTACAATGTCTATGTAATCAATACTGGCGGATCAGTAAATGGTGTTGCCATGGAAAAAGCGCTAGAAGTATTAGCAGGTTTCTCATTAGGAGCTGAAAGTATTGCGCTCTTTGCACGTGTGGGTGGTGGTATTTATACGAAGGCTGCAGATGTTGGTGCTGATTTAGTAGGTAAAGTAGAAGCAGGAATTCCTGAAGATGATGTTAGAAACCCTGCAACCATTGCAGATAACGTAGGTGACAATGTAGGAGATGTAGCAGGTATGGGTGCAGATTTATTCGGATCATATGTAGCTACTATCTTAGCTACTATGGTGCTAGGTAGAGAAATTGTATCAGTAGATAATTTTGGAGGCATCGCCCCTATCCTATTACCAATGCTCATTGCAGGACTAGGCATATTATTCTCAATTGCTGGAACATTTTTTGTAAGAATCAAAGGAGAAGATGGCAATGTACAAGGTGCCTTAAACCTTGGCAACTGGTCTTCCATAGTCTTAACCGCCATTGGAACATACTTTTTAGTCACTTGGATGTTACCTGAACATTTGAGTATAAGAGGGACAGACTTTACATCACTGGATGTTTATTGGGCTATTCTAACAGGACTAGTAGTAGGTACTTTGATGAGTATCATTACAGAATATTATACAGCAATGGGCAAGAAACCTGTGATGTCAATTGTTGAGCAATCATCTACAGGACATGCAACAAATATTATCGGTGGATTGAGTGTGGGAATGGAATCAACGGTTATTCCTATCCTAGTATTGGCTTCAGGGATTGTGATCTCCTTCACATTTGCTGGACTATATGGTGTTGCCATCGCAGCAGCAGGTATGATGGCAACTACAGCCATGCAGTTAGCAATTGATGCTTTTGGTCCTATCGCAGATAATGCAGGTGGCATTGCTGAAATGAGTGGCTTACCTGAAGAAGTAAGGGGTAGAACAGACGTATTAGATGCAGTGGGAAATACAACTGCCGCCGCAGGAAAAGGATTTGCCATTGCTTCAGCTGCCTTGACCGCACTAGCGCTTTTTGGTGCATATGTAGGGCTTGCTGGTATCCATGCCATTGATATTTACAAAGCACCTGTTTTGGCAGCACTTTTTGTAGGCGCTATGATTCCGTATATATTTTCATCATTGGCTATTGCAGCAGTAGGAAGAGCAGCCATGGAAATGGTAAAAGAAGTAAGAAGACAATTCAAAGAAATTCCAGGCATCATGGAATACAAAGCCAAGCCTGAATATGACAAGTGTGTTGACATTTCAACCAAGGCATCCATTAGAGAAATGATGTTACCAGGTGCAATTGCCTTAATTACACCATTGGTGGTTGGTTTCGGGTTTAAAGGTGTTTTTGAAGGTGTCTCTTCGGCAGAAATTCTAGGAGGCCTTTTAGCAGGTGTGACTGTATCAGGTGTGTTGATGGGAATCTTCCAAAACAACGCCGGTGGCGCATGGGATAATGCTAAAAAATCATTTGAAAAAGGCGTTGAAATAAACGGTAAAATGGAATACAAGGGTTCAGATGCACATAAAGCTTCCGTAACTGGTGATACTGTTGGTGATCCATTTAAAGATACTTCGGGCCCATCTATGAACATATTAATCAAACTAATGTCAATTATTGCTTTGATTATTGCTCCGCACATTGCCGTAAATAGTACACATGGCGAAACAACTATTCATGAAACAAAGAAAGAAATTACTGTAGAAACTAATGTGGATAATAAAGGCATGGCAACAGCAAAAATCACCAAGGTTACTATCGTAAATGGTGAAGAAACAAAGGAAGATAGAACTATAACGGGCACCGAAGCAGAAATAAAAAAACAGCTTCAAGCAACAGAAGATGGCAAAAACATCAACGTCAACATTAAAAAAACAGAGTAAAACTGAAATAATATTACATTTACTTTTAAAAGCGCCTTTTTGGCGCTTTTTTTGTTCCATCCATCTTAAAAACGTAATTAGATATGTATAAAAAATATGCAGTACTATTAGTAATCGTCATTTCAACTTTAAATACACATGCCCAGAGTAACATTTTTGGAAAATGGAAATCGGTAGATGATGAAACTGGTGAAGAAAAATCAGTCGTTGAAATCTACAAAAAGAATGGAAAAGCGTATGGGAAAATCATTAAACTCCTAGGCAAAGATCACCAAGATGCCACTTGCGACAAATGTGATGATGACGATCCTAGAAAAGATAAAAAAGTACTAGGAATGGAAATAATCAAAGGACTAGCATTAGATGATAATGAATGGGACGGTGGTACCATATTAGATCCTGAAGATGGTAAAGTTTATAAATGCAAAATGTGGGTAAAAAATGGCAAGTTGATTTTGAGAGGATATATTGGGTTTTCATTTATCGGCCGCTCTCAAACTTGGCTTCCTTATAAATAATAAAGACTCAAATTCACCAATAATATTTATTAGTATGGTTTTTCTTACAAAAAATATTACTTAATTTAGCCAATATTTTAAATCACAAAAAATATGTTTAAAAAGACCTTTACTATTGCAGCATTAATTTGCTTGTTTTCTATCAATTCCAAGGCCCAGGAAGTTTTATGGGCATCGAAGGTGATCGAATTTAGTTCTGAATTATCCAACACAGAATATTCAGCAAAACAACTACTCGGCAAGCCAAATGTATATCCACTGGGTGGAGAAAACCCAAATGCTTGGTTACCAAAAAAGCCAGACAGGGTAGATTTTGTAAAGGTAGGCTTTGCCAAACCGCTTAAAGTGCAACAAATAGCCATTGCAGAATCAATGAATCCAAGTGCTATTAAAGAGGTTTTTCTATACGACAAAAATGGGCAAGAATATGAAGTCTATTCATTTGACCCCACTCCAATAAACCTCTCCAGGAGAATGTTAAATATTTTTATTGACCCCACAGCATATGAGGCATATGCCTTAAAAATAGTCCTAGATGGAAGTCTCGTAGAAGGATATAACAGTATTGATGCCATTGGAATCAGTAATTCCAAGACTCCAATAAAAATAGAGATCCATCTACCTACCGATTTAAATGAAAAAGAAGCGTCCGTTAAACTTGACACAACCGTCAACAGTAAATACAACGAGATTAAACCACTGATTTCGCCAGATGGCAATACACTATATTTCAGTAGACAAAACCACCCAGACAATGTTGGTGGCGTAGATGATGTAGAAGATATTTGGTATTCAGAAAGAGATATGAACACTGGAAAATGGCTACCAGCAAAAAATGTCGGTGCACCTTTAAATACTGCAGGTCCTAATTTTATATCTTCCATCACTCCCGACGGAAATACCATGATTGTCTTACTGGGCAACAAATATGATAAAAAAGGGAAAATGTCTGCCGGCGTTTCTATCAGCACCAAAACAAGTGAGGGTTGGGCAGCACCTACCTCATTAAACATCGAAAATGATTATAACATGTCGCCAAAAGTGGATTACTACCTTGCTAATAACAGAAAGGTACTAATTATGGCAGTACAAAGAACGGATGGTGAAGGAGATAGAGACTTGTATGTGAGTTTTGTGAAAGATGATGGTACTTGGGAAGAGCCAAAAACTTTGGGAACTGATGTCAACACAGCAAGTGAAGAGTCCGCCCCATTTTTAGCCGCTGATGATAAAACATTATACTTCTCTTCAAGAGGTTATAGTGGCTATGGGAATACAGATATTTACGTGACCAGAAGATTAGATGACACTTGGACTAATTGGTCAGAACCAGAAAACATGGGCCCCGGCGTGAACTCTAAGGATGATGATATTTTCTTCTATACTGATCCAAAGGGAGAATACTCTTATTATGCCAAAAGTGTTGACGGTGGAGATGCGAATATTTATGCCATCAATATGCCTGAACTCTTCAAGCCTACACCTATTATTCTTGTGAAAGGAAAAGTTTTTGACAGAGAAACAAAACAACCTATTAGGGCGAGGATATTCTACGAAACATTACCCGAAGGAAAGGAAATAGGAACCATAAATTCTGACCCTGTAACAGGTGAATATCAAATCATGTTACCTGCTGGCGTTAAATATGGCTATTTAGCTGAAGCAGAAGGGTATATCGCTGTCAATGAAAATATTGATTTGGAAAGCACCACTGAATATGCTGAAATAGATCAAAATTTAGCTTTAGTACCTATCAAAAAAGGTGAAACGATAGTATTGAATAATATTTTCTTTGCTTTTGATAAATCTGAACTGAAAGAGGCGTCTTTTCCTGAACTAAACAGAGTAGTGAAATTATTACTCGAAAATGCAAACATCAATATCGAAATTGCAGGACATACAGATAATGTAGGTACCGCAAAATATAACAAAAGCTTATCCGAAAAAAGGGCAAAATCAGTTTTCAACTATCTTGTCAAAGGAGGTATAGATGGCGCCAGGTTAACAGCCGTTGGCTATGGAAAAGATAAACCACAAGTTAGCAACGATGACGAAAAAGGTGGTAGAGAATTAAATAGAAGAGTAGAATTCAAAATTCTTGAAGATTAACAAATCTTAAAATATCAAAATGAAAGAAGCGGCTACTGGTTTAAAATAGCCGCTTCTTTTTCTGCACGTTTTTTCCAGTAACGTAATAAACCGGCAACACTCATCCAAGATGGATTTGCTGTTTCATACTGAATTATTCCATGCTCACTCACTCCTTTGCTTCTCAACTGAGCCGCCGTAAACTGTTGAAATTTAGGGATGATTTCACTTGGTGTTTCTCCTCTCTCAAAATTTGGCTTTATCCAGTTTGCCCAGCTCCATAAAATCTCACGCAATTCAGCAATGTGCTCGTCAATGGATGTTATTTCTCCAAAATGGGTTAGAAATATTTTTTTAAGATTCAACTGTTGTATCAACTCCAATGATTCCATCCAAGCTTCCAGGTTAATGTCTGGTGGTGGACAAGGTGGCACTACGGGACCACTATCTATTTTCACACCCGTTACATCACCTCCAACAAGTACCTCTCCAATTTGCCAAGCAATATGATGGCTTGCATGACCCGGTGTATGCCAAGCTATAATTTTTGTATCACCAAAAACCAATGCTTCTGCATGCGCTACGGTTCGTAATTTATCAGCCTCAACCTCATGCATCTCTCCCCACAATTTTTCCATCGTATCACCATAAATTAATCTCGCTGATTTCCACAGTTTCTCTGGGTTCATCATATGCCGCTCACCAAATGGGTGCAGGTAAATTGTTGCCCCTGTGTTTGCCATTGCCCAGGCAGCACCGGCATGATCCAAATGAATGTGCGTAATTAATACATGTTTAATGTCTTCTATTTCATACCCTAGATTCTTCAACCCTAATTTTAACGCTCCAAACGTGGAATAAGGTCCTGTTTCAATTAATACTGGTCCAATGCTTGTTTCTAACAAAAAAACAGCGATGGCTTTATCGATACCTTGAAAGTTTAAATCTATTATTTTAATCATTCTGAAGGCTATTTTAAAGATTGAAACCACGGAATCACTAATTCGTACATAGGTAATACCGCCCCACCGTGAGAACTCCCGCCTGTCGCTATAAACTCCACTGATGTTGCGCCACTTGCTATCATTGTTGCAGCAGTATTCTCTGAATTAACGATAGGTATAATACCATCATTAGGACTGTGATATAGTTTTAGCGGCTTTTGGGGAACAAAATTATGCACACTATTCTTGCTAAACTCTGAAGTCAATGTGAGACGTGCCCCGCTTCTTATGGCTGTTAAAAAACCATCGTTAAATAGGTCTTCCAAATTTTCGGTGAGCGCTGCATTCACTTGTCCTTGCGATTTTGATCCATCCAATAAATCAGGGATTTTACTAGCATATGGTTCTTTGAAAAAATCCGTGAGCGGCTCTGTCCAATTATTTGTTTTGATATAGGAATAAATAATAAAAGCCAAATAAGCTGGCGAATCATATGTCTTATTTTTTACAATCTCATCCATCACCCCATTGATATTATAACCGCCAGCGCCAGCAGCAACTGCCACTAGTGACAAACCCTCTATCGGTTTATCCTCAATAGATTTTTGTGCTGCTAAAGTAGCATAGCCACCCTCTGAATAGCCAGTCAAAAATAGTTTGTCTGTAAAATTAATTTTTTCTGCTGTTAGAAACTCTTTAGCCGCTTTGATCATGTCTACAATTGCTGACGCCGTATATTCTGAATTATAATAAGGGTGCAATATGTCTTTCGATGATCCAAAGCCGATGTAATCAGGAATAATGGCGATAAAACCTCCTGCCCCAAAAAACTCAAAACCTGAAAGCCCCTGTGACAATGAAAAAGCAGAGGGCGCTTGTGCATTGGAAAATATCGTACCGTGCTGTCCGCTTAGCAAAGGGTATGTGCCAGCAATATCTGGCACTACTACCAAGCCCGATGCCTCAATTTCATCGCCTTTAAAGGTTGTTTTATAGGTAATCTTATGGAGCACAATGCCATTCTCTATCATGGGTACAAAGTTGCTATAGCCACCTAGTGCTGCCACTGCCTGTAACTGCTCCTTGGTAAATGAAGACAGTTGTGTAGATTCTTTAAAATACTGATTATCCACTGGTTTAATATCCTCAATGGCATCATCAGTTTTACAACCTGAGAAAATAATAAGAACGGTTAATACATAAAATAGAAACCTCCAAAAATGATTTATCTTTTGCATACTTACTTTTTACGGACTTAACTAGAAATAGGTTTAATTTTATAACTTTGAAGCTAATATAAATTACCAACATTATCAAAAAAATAGGCATTTACCTTAAGCAATTTATCAAGGAAGATTTTGACCTTCACGCCTACCTATATTTTTTTATATTCCTTACTTTTTTTATCGCCCTCAATTATTCTATTGACTTCGAAAATACCATACTTGACAAATACTATGGTACTGGCGTGGGAATCATCTATCACATACTATTCTACAGCGTAGCCTATTATGGCATTGCCGTTCCCATAGGGTTAATGACCAAGAATAGTACTTACCTTAAAGAACCGCTTTTTTGGCTAAAAAGTATATTATTGATTGGTATTATTGGTCTTAACAATGGTTATTATCTATTTCCAGACATGGTAAAATCCATTGATACCTATGAATTACAGGTTTTCGCATATCGGATATCAAGCGGATTGAAAGGTTTCTTTTTTTACCTCATTCCAATCGTACTTATTAAATACTTTTTTGACAAAAAAGAAAAGCATATTTATGGGCTAACCACAAAGGGTTTTGACTACAAACCATATTTGTATTTATTACTAATCATCACACCGTTTATTATTGGTGCTTCGTTTCAGTCTGCATTCAGGGTACAATATCCATTTTTCAAGGCTTGGAAATTTGGAGAAATTGCAGGATTAGAAGTTTGGCAAACCACCGCCATCTATGAAGTCTTATACGGCATTAGTTTCGTCTTTCTGGAATGGGTATTTAGGGGAGCGCTTATCTTAGGATTAGCTGATTTTATGGGCAAAAAAGTCATGCTTCCTATGGTGGCCACCTACGCCTTTTTACATTTTGGAAAACCGCTTCCAGAAACTATTTCCTCGATATTTGGTGGGTATATATTAGGAGTCATTGCATTGTACAGTCGAAGCGTATTTGGCGGCTGCTTAATCCATATCGGCATTGCCTATCTCATGGATTTTTCTGCTATTATACAACACTTTTTTGGACAGGATTAGTAAATTTTATACAGCAACAATATCGGCTGTTAGGTAAATGCACTAAGAATTAGTAAATTTAAAACTCGAACAAATCATTGCGTTATGAAATCTACAAAAACAATCTATCTATTAACCTTTCTATTTTTATCCGCTATTCAGCTCAATGCACAAAAGTTAACGAAAAAGGAAAAGAGAATTCTAACACATGTAGAAAAAAATAATGAAGCAGCCATTACCTTTTTAGAGGAAGTTGTCAATATCAATAGTGGCACCATGAATACCGAAGGAGTCAAAGCAGTAGGAGCTATTTTTGATGCAGCCTTTCAAAAAATTGGATTTACAACTGATTGGAAAGCGATGCCTGCAGCAATGAAAAGAGCAGGTCACCTTTTCACAGAACACAAAGGCAATAAAGGAAAGCGATTATTATTAATCGGACATTTAGATACCGTATTTGAAAAAGACAGCCCCTTTCAAAAATACGAAAATCAAGATACCATTGCCCTAGGACCAGGTGCTGCCGACATGAAAGGTGGCAATATCATTATTCTGTATGCCCTAAAAGCGCTTTATGAAACTGGTCTTTTAAAAGACACACAAATCATTGTGGCACTTCATGGTGATGAGGAAGAGACTGGAAAGCCATTAACTATTAGCAGAAAGGACATCATCGATGCTGCCAAACGAAGCGACATTGCACTGGGGTTTGAAGGTTCAACAGGCTTCACAGAGGCGACTATAGCAAGAAGAGGCTCTAGCGGATGGGAACTAGAAGTAACAGGAAAACGCGCACATAGTGCAGGCATATTTAGTGAGGGAGATGGCGCAGGTGCTATCTTCGAGACCTCAAGGATTCTGCATGAATTTTATAACGAATTAAGTAATATAAAATACCTGACTTTTAATCCCGGAATTATCGTTGGTGGAACATTTGCAGAATATAAAAAAGACGAAGCCTCAGGTACGGCATTTGGCAAAACAAATGTGATACCGCAAACTGTAAAAGTGGCTGGTGGTCTGCGATTCATCTCAGAAAAACAAAAAGAGGATGCTAGGAACACGATGAAAGGGATCGTAGCAAAGCACTTACCAAAAACAGGTGCAACCATTAAGTTTTGGGACAGCTACCCAGCCATGGCACCCACCGATGGTAATAAAAAGGTGATGGAAGTATTAAGTGGTGTAAGTCAGTCACTAGGCGATGGCAAAGTAACCGCCTACGACCCAATGAAACGCGGTGCCGCGGACATTTCGTTTGTTGCTGCCTATACCGACGGTATTGATGGGCTAGGCACCATGGGTGAAGGGGCGCACACACCTGAAGAATGGATTGACCTTCGCACATTTGAAATGCTTACCAAACGAGCGGCCTTATTAATTTATCGATTGACGAGAGCAACTTCTGGAAACAAAAAAGGTCTGTGAGACACAGACCTTGGGATGGGAAGATATCACTACAATTTCACCAATTCATTCAATGCAATCTCCTCTTGAATAATTTCTAATGCCTTGTCCCAATTTTCTTGATTTTCGATTGAAGGACTTATGTGAAACCTATCGGTCACCATCAAGTCCACTTGCGCTTTCTTATTCTTTTTATCATAAGTTTGCATGCCCTTTATTTCATCAGACAGTTTGAAAGTTTTAACATGCTGATTACTATCATCTATTTCATAACCGTCCATCATGTATGCAGCCATGACCCCAGTGACATAAGTAGTCGCCGATCCATTAAAATCTCTAATCTTAATTATCTCCATCAGCATTCTTATACACTTGCTTGGTGACAGATTGTGAGATCCCCGCCATTTTATTTGCTAAACCATTCAGCTCTAATTTTTTATAGTAAAATCAAATATTCTCAAACCACTCTTCATATTTAGCGCCTAATATTGGCACTGGTTTCTTTGTATAATTTATTGCGTTAAGTAATCCCATCACCCACATGTATAACATCACAAACACCCCAAATATACTGATGAGCCATCCAAGAATTGGAATCATTCCTACCATACCTAATGCGATACCTGTCAGTGCCAAACCAAGCGATTGCCTGATATGATAGCTTGCAAACTCATCCTTCTTATCATTGTTCATAATAAATGCGATAATAAGTCCTACAATAGTAAAATAGGCAATTATTGCAATGGTTTTGCCTTCTCCTGATTCAGTTATTTTCTTTGCTTCTGTTTTATTTTCCATTTTTTTATTGTTTAAATATAGAGTCTGTTTAAAAACTCAAGATAAAGAAAACTTAAAAACATTATTCTGTTTTAAAGTTTTTTTTATCAAAAGGCATTGAATAATTTGATTAACCCATGCTGAAAAATTAAGATACAGGCGTACTTTCCCAGCCAATTTGACTAAGTGGAGTAGCAAAATTATTGAAGCAATCCAAGATTGACTGGTGTCTTTGAGCCTAGATTCGATTAACCCGAATTATTCACCGTTTTAACAAAAAACATTTGTAACTTCCTTATTATA